>NZ_JBHTVQ010000077.1:0-26565 GCF_042792855.1 Streptomyces sp. NPDC056600 | reverse complement strand
GGGGGTGTGGCTCCCCGGGCCCCCCGGGGCGGGCTCACCCCGGGCACCGCCGCGGCCCCGCGATTGGGCGGGGGGGCAGCGGCGGTCAGGGCACGGGGCGGTTACGCGCCGATGGCGTGGAGGCCGCCGTCGACGTGGACGATCTCGCCCGTCGTCTTCGGGAACCAGTCGCTCAGCAGCGCGACGACGCCCTTCGCGGCCGGCTCCGGGTCCGTCAGGTCCCACTCCAGCGGCGCACGGGTGTCCCACACCGAGGCGAGGTCGCTGAAGCCGGGGATGGACTTCGCGGCCATGGAGCCGAGCGGGCCCGCGGAGACCAGGTTGGACCGCACGTTCTGCTTGCCCAGGTCACGCGCCAGGTACCGGCTCGTGGCCTCCAGCGCGGCCTTCGCCGGGCCCATCCAGTCGTACTGCGGCCAGGCGTACTGGGCGTCGAAGGTGAGGCCGACCACCGAGCCGCCGTTCTGCATCAGCGGCAGGCAGGCCATGGCCAGCGACTTCAGCGAGAACGCCGAGACGTGCATGGCCGTGGCCACCGACTCGAACGGCGTGTTGAGGAAGTTGCCGCCCAGCGCGTCCTGCGGGGCGAAGCCGATGGAGTGGACCACGCCGTCCAGCGTGCCGAGCTCCTCGGCGACCACGTCGGCCAGGCGGCCGAGGTGCTCGTCGTTGGTGACGTCCAGCTCGAGCACCTTGGTCGGCTTCGGCAGCTTCTTGGCGATCCGCTCGGTGAGCGTCGGCCGGGGGAAGGCGGTGAGGATGATCTCCGCGCCCTGCTCCTGGGCCAGCTTCGCCACGTGGAAGGCGATGGAGGACTCCAGCAGCACGCCGGTGATCAGGATCCGCTTGCCCTCGAGAATTCCGCTCATGTCGATCAGTGACCCATGCCCAATCCGCCGTCAACGGGGATGACGGCTCCAGTGATGTACGACGCCTCGTCGGAGGAGAGGAACCGGACCACGCCGGCGATCTCCTCGGCCTGCGCGTACCTGCCCAGCGGCACCTTGGACAGGAAGTCCTTGCGCGTCTCCTCGGGGAGCGCGCGCGTCATGTCGGTGTCCACGAAGCCGGGGGCGACGACGTTGAAGGTGATGTTGCGCGAGCCCAGCTCGCGGGCGAGGGAGCGCGCGAAGCCGACCAGCGCGGCCTTGGACGCCGCGTAGTTGGCCTGGCCCGCCTGGCCGCTCAGCCCGACGACCGAGGAGATCAGGACGACGCGGCCCTTGCGGGCCCGCAGCATGCCCTTGTTGGCGCGCTTGACCACGCGGAAGGTGCCGGTGAGGTTGGTGTCGATGACGGAGGTGAAGTCCTCCTCCGACATGCGCATCAGCAGCTGGTCCTTGGTGACGCCGGCGTTGGCCACCAGCACCTCGACCGGACCGTGCCGCTCCTCGACCTCCTTGTAGGCCTGCTCGACCTGCTCGGAGTCGGTGATGTCGCAGCGGACGGCGAGGCAGCCGAGGTCGGCGAGCTCGGCCGGCGGCTCGCCGGAGCGGTAGGTGTACGCGACCTTGTCGCCGGCCTGGGCGAACGCGCGGGCGATGGCGAGGCCGATGCCCCTGTTGCCTCCGGTGACGAGAACCGAGCGGCTCATCCGTCCCCCTTCGTGCTTCCTTAGGTCTCCCCGCCCGGCCGCGCTCGCGCGCCGACCGGCGGCTTCTACGAAAACCTATCGGTCCGTCCGCCGTCCGGGGGCTTCGGGCACGAACAGCAGCGCACCCCCGCCCGCTGTGGGATCCCTACAGTCGGCCTCCGCGGCCCACAGCCGCCGCGGGCCCGGAACGTGCGCCGGGACCGACGCGGCGCGGACCCCCGTTGTGGCGGCCCGCCAGCCACAAGCCCTGCCGCCTCGGTGCCCCGGCGCGGGCGGACGACCGCCGCCGAGGATCACGCCGGTGACCTCCGGCGTCACCTCGCCCACCGGATCCACCGTGGCCCTGGTGCGGACCGGCCCCCGGGCCGAGGACCCGTGTTCGCCCCGGACAAACACGCGCGCACGGGACCTCCCGCCGTGGTTCACTGCCCTGTTGTCAGCGCAGTGACCGCCTGAAGGGATGCCCTCCGTGCCCCATGAAATCGATCCGTCGTTCCTGGCACTGCCGTTGAGGGCCCTGGCCGACGCCGCGCTGGCGCGGGCCAGGGCGCTGGGTTCGGAGCACGCCGACTTCCGGTTCGAGCGCGTGCGCAGCGCGTCCTGGCGGCTGCGGGACGCCCGGCCGGCCGGGTCCTCGGACACCACCGACCTGGGGTACGCGGTGCGGGTGGTGCACGGCGGGGCGTGGGGCTTCGCCTCCGGCGTGGACCTCACCATGGACGCCGCCGCCAAGGTCGCCTCGCAGGCGGTGGCGATGGCGAAGCTCACCGCGAAGGTGATCGCGGCGGCGGGGTCGGACGAGCGCGTGGAGCTGGCGGACGAGCCGGTGCACACCGAGAAGACCTGGGTGTCGGCCTACGAGATCGACCCGTTCGCGGTGCCGGACGAGGAGAAGTCGGGGCTGCTGGCCGACTGGAGCGCGCGGCTGCTCGCCGCCGACGGCGTCGACCACGTGGACGCCTCGCTGCGCACCGTCCACGAGAACAAGTTCTACGCCGACACCGCCGGCACGGTCACCACCCAGCAGCGAGTCCGCCTCCAGTCGCAGTTCAACGCGGTCTCGGTGGACGAGTCGACCGGGGAGTTCGACTCGATGCGCACCCTCGCCCCGCCGGTGGGGCGCGGCTGGGAGTACCTGACCGGCACCGGCTGGGACTGGGACCGGGAGCTCGACGAGATCCCCGAGCTGCTGCGGGAGAAGATGCGGGCCCCCAGCGTGAAGGCCGGGGTGTACGACCTGGTGGTCGACCCGTCGAACCTGTGGCTGACCATCCACGAGTCGGTCGGCCACGCCACCGAGCTGGACCGCGCGCTGGGCTACGAGGCCGCGTACGCGGGCACCTCCTTCGCCACCTTCGACCAGCTCGGCACGCTGCGGTACGGCTCCGAGAAGATGAACGTGACCGGCGACCGCACCGCCGAGCACGGCCTGGCGACCATCGGCTACGACGACGAGGGCGTGGCCGGCCAGTCCTGGGACCTGGTGAGGGACGGCGTGCTGACCGGCTACCAGCTGGACCGCCGGATGGCGCGGCTGACCGGGTTCCAGCGGTCCAACGGTTGCGCGTTCGCCGACTCCCCGTCGCGGGTGCCGGTCCAGCGGATGGCCAACGTGTCGCTGCTGCCCGACCCGGCGGGGATGTCCACCGAGGACCTGATCGGCAGCGTCGACAACGGCGTCTACGTGGTGGGCGACCGGTCCTGGTCCATCGACATGCAGCGCTACAACTTCCAGTTCACCGGGCAGCGCGCCTACCGGATCAAGGACGGGCGGCTCGACGGGCAGGTGCGGGACTTCGCCTACCAGGGCATCACCCCGCAGTTCTGGGGCTCCATGGAGGCGGTCGGCGGCCCGCAGACGTACGTGCTGGGCGGCGCGTTCAACTGCGGCAAGGCCCAGCCGGGGCAGATCGCCGCCGTCTCGCACGGCTGCCCGTCCGCCCTGTTCCGCGGCGTCAACATCCTCAACACCACGCAGGAGGCCGGTCGATGAGCCCGCGTACCAACAAGCCGCACGAGATCGTCGAGCGCGCCCTGGAGCTGTCGCGGGCCGACGGATGCGTCGTGATCGCGGCGGAGACCTCGAGCGCCAACCTCCGCTGGGCGGGGAACGCGCTCACCACCAACGGCGTCACCCGGGGCCGGCACCTCACCGTGATCGCCACCGTGGACGGCAAGGAGGGCACGGCGGCAGGCGTGGTGAGCCGCGGCGCGGTCACCGCGGACGACCTGGAGCCGCTGGTGCGGGCCGCCGAGGCCGCCGCCCGCGGGGCCGCTCCGGCGGAGGACGCGACCGAGCTGGTCCGCGACGTGCCGCACTCCCCCGGCTTCACCGAGGCGCCCACCGAGACCTCCTCGGCGGTGTTCGACGCCTTCGCCCCCGCGCTGGGCGAGGCGTTCGCTCGCGCCCGCGGCGGCGGGCGCGAGCTGTACGGCTTCGCCAACCACGAGATGGTCACCAGTTACCTCGGCACGTCCACCGGGCTGCGGCTGCGCCACGACCAGCCCAACGGGACGCTGGAGGTCAACGCCAAGTCCCCCGACCGGCTCCGCTCGGCCTGGGCGGGCCGCTCCACCCGGGACTTCACCGACGTGGACCCCGCGGCGCTGGACGCGGAGCTGGCCCAGCGGCTGGTGTGGGCCGAGCGGCAGGTCGACCTGCCCGCCGGGCGCTACGAGACCCTGCTGCCGCCCTCCGCGGTGGCGGACCTGCTGGTCTACCAGCTGTGGTCGTCCTCGGCGCGGGACGCCGCCGAGGGACGGACGGTGTTCAGCAAGCCGGGCGGCGGGACCCGGGTCGGCGAGAAGCTGACGAACCTGCCGCTGACCCTGCGCAGCGACCCGCGGGAGCCGGGCCTGGAGTGCGCCCCGTTCGTCCTGGCGCACTCCTCGGGGGACGACGCGTCGGTCTTCGACAACGGGCTGCCGGTGTCGGCGACGGAGTGGGTCTCCGACGGCGAGCTGCGCCACCTCACCTCCACCCGGCACAGCGCGGCGCTCACCGGCATGCCGGTGACGCCGTCCATCGGGAACCTGGTGCTGGAGGGCGGCGAGGACCGGTCGCTGGAGGAGATGGTGGCCTCCACGCAGCGAGGGCTGCTGCTGACCTGCCTCTGGTACATCCGGGAGGTCGACCCGGCGACGCTGCTGCTGACCGGGCTCACCCGCGACGGCGTCTACCTGGTGGAGGACGGGGAGGTCACCGGGGCGGTGAACAACTTCCGGTTCAACGAGTCGCCGGTGGACGTGCTGGGGCGGGCCGTCGAGGCGGGGCGGACGGAGCGGACGCTGCCGCGCGAGTGGAGCGACTGGTTCACGCGGGCCGCGATGCCGGCGCTGCGGGTGCCGGACTTCAACATGAGCTCGGTCAGCCAGGGCGTCTGAGCGGGGTCCGGGCGGCGGGGGCGGCCCCGAAAGGGGCTGCGTCCCCCGCCGCCCGGGGCGTATAACCTCGTAGAGGCTGCCGGGACGGCGGTCGAAGATCGTTTCGAGGAGACACGAGAACCGTGACGGACATCGTCGACGACCTGAAGTGGCGCGGGCTGTTCGCCCTGTCCACCGACGAGGACGCCCTGCGCAAGGCTCTGGCGAACGGTCCTGTCACCTTCTATTGCGGCTTCGACCCGACCGCCCCCTCGCTGCACGTCGGCCACCTGGTGCAGGTGCTCACCATGCGCCGGCTCCAGCAGGCCGGGCACCGTCCGCTGGCCCTGGTGGGCGGCGCGACGGGGCAGATCGGCGACCCCCGGCCGACCGCCGAGCGCACGCTGAACCCGCCGGAGACGGTCGCCGCCTGGGTGGACCGGCTGCGCGGTCAGATCGAGCCGTTCCTCTCCTTCGAGGGCGAGAACGCGGCCACCATGGTCAACAACCTGGACTGGACCGCGGGCCTGTCGGCGATCGAGTTCCTGCGGGACGTCGGCAAGCACTTCCGCGTCAACAAGATGCTGACCAAGGACTCGGTGGCCCGCCGCCTGGAGTCGCAGGAGGGCATCAGCTACACCGAGTTCAGCTACCAGCTGCTCCAGGGCATGGACTTCCTCGAGCTGTACCGCCGCCACGGCTGCACCCTGCAGCAGGGCGGCAGCGACCAGTGGGGCAACCTCACGGCGGGCATGGACCTGATCCACCGCCTGGAGCCGGAGGCCCACGTCCACTGCCTGGCGACGCCGCTGATGGTGAAGGCGGACGGCACCAAGTTCGGCAAGACCGAGGGCGGCGCGATCTGGCTGGACCCGGAGATGACCACGCCGTACGCGTTCTACCAGTTCTGGCTGAACACGGACGACCGTGACATCACCGGGTACCTGCGCATCCTGTCCTTCCGCTCCCGCGCGGAGCTGGAGGAGCTGGAGCGGCAGACCGAGGAGCGTCCGCAGGCCCGTGCCGCCCAGCGCGCGCTGGCCGAGGAGCTCACCACCCTGGTGCACGGCGCGGACCAGACCGCCGCCGTGATCAACGCCTCCCGGGCGCTGTTCGGCCAGGGCGAGCTGGCGGAGCTGGACGAGCGGACGCTGACCGCGGCGCTCTCCGAGGTGCCGCACGTGCGGGTCGCCGAGCTCGGCCCGGTGGTGGACCTCTTCGCCGAGGTCGGCCTGGTGGCCAGCAAGTCGGCGGCGCGGCGGACGGTGAAGGAGGGCGGCGCCTACGTGAACAACGTCAAGGTGACCGCCGAGGACGCCGTGCCGGCCTCCGCTGACCTGCTGCACGGCCGCTGGCTGGTGCTGCGCCGGGGCAAGAAGAACCTGGCGGCGGTCGAGGTCACCGGGGCCTGAGGCCCGGGGGTCTCACGGACCGTTGCACGCGACCGGCGGGCCGGGAAGGGCGGCGAGCCCTTCCCGGCCCGCCGTCCTGCGGGTGCGGGAGCCGTGAGGCGCGGCCTCAGGCGATCGTGCGGGTCGAGGTCGTCCCGTGCCTCTTGGACATGATCGCCCTCCAGACCGCGGCTCCGGCGGCCACCAGGACGATCGCCGCCACCAGCTGCAGCACGTGCCGGCCCCAGTCGATGCCAGGCGTCGCCTCGATCCCCAGACCGCGCGCGATGGCGTTGCCGGCGATCGCGCCGCCGATGCCCAGCAGGGTCGTCAGCCACAACGGAATGTTCTGCTTGCCCGGCAGGATCGCCTTGGCCAGCAGGCCGAGCACGAAGCCGACAATGATCGCCCACAACCAGCCCATGGATGCCTCCTCGTACGGATCGACGTGAGCATTACGCCCAGTCTCCGCCTGTCCCCCGTACGGCGCATGTCGGACAAGTCCGTACACGCGACGGCGCAGCCCGGCCCCTTCCCCGGACGGCCCCGGTCTCCACGGCCGGGGTCCCTGGGCGTACCGTGGTGAATGCCGGTTCGGACCGATGCTGGTGGATGGTGGAATGTGATGCGGAAGCGGCGGAGCGACTCGACGGGCCAGGTCTTCCGGATCACCGGCGCCCGGCAGAGCCTCGCGGACGACGTGCGCGGACGGCAGCGGCGCTATGTGATCTCCATGCTGGTCCGCACCGTGTCGGTGATCCTGGCCGCCACCCTGTGGAACGTCTCGCGCCCGGTAGCGGTGGTGGCCCTGGTGCTGGGCGTCCTGCTCCCCTACGTGGCGGTGGTGATCGCCAACGCGGGGCGGGAGAACACCCCCTCGCTGCCCTCGACCTTCCTCGCCGCCCCGGTCCGCCCCATGATCGCGCCGCCGCGTGCGGACGCGGTTGCGGAGCCGCGGGAGGACCCGGCCCACCGGGCCCCGCAAGGGGTCGGCGACCGCGAGTGACCGGCCGGCGCGGGCCGTCCGCCCGGTGCGGGTAGCGCCGAACCGGTCCCGCCGGAGAGGGCTCGCGTGACATACTTCTCACACGCTCCGCATCCCCCGTCGGAGTGATGGACCGACGCCGGGCAGCTCCCCCCGTGGCTGCCCGGCGTCTTCCTTTTCCCCGCTTCCCCGCACCTTCTTGTGAGACCAACCGTGAGTGACGAGACCGCCGTCTGTTCCGCCAAGGGCTGCCGCGAGGCCGCCGTGTGGGTACTGGCCTGGAACAACCCCAAGGTGCACACCCCCGAGCGCCGCAAGACGTGGGTGGCCTGCGAGGAGCACCGCGAGCACCTGTCGCAGTTCCTGGGCGTCCGCGGCTTCCTGAAGGACGTGGTCCCGCTGTCCGAGTGGGTGGCCTAGCCGCCGATCGCGGACATGGGGCGGGCCGGCTGGGCGAAGGTCGGGTCGTCGAGGCCGGAGCCGGCCTTCTTGCCCCACATGGCGGTCCGCCAGGTGCGCGCGATGTCCTCGTCGGGCGCTCCGGAGCGCAGGGCCGCGCGCAGGTCGGTCTCCTCGGTGGCGAAGAGGCAGGTGCGGACCTGTCCGTCGGCGGTGAGCCGGGTGCGGTCGCAGGCCGAGCAGAAGGGCCGGGTGACCGAGGCGATGACGCCGACCCGGTGCGGGCCGCCGTCGACCAGCCAGCGTTCGGCCGGGGCGGAGCCGCGGGCGGTGTCGCACTCGGGGGTCAGCTCGAAGCGGGTGCGCAGCGAGGTGAGGATGTCGCCCGCGGTGACCATGCCCTCGCGCTTCCAGCCGTGCTGGGCGTCGAGCGGCATCTGCTCGATGAACCGGAGCTCGTAGTCGTTCTCCACGGCCCAGGCGAGCAGGTCGGGGGCCTCGTCCGCGTTGAGGCCGGGCATGAGGACGGCGTTGACCTTGACCGGCGTGAGGCCGGCCTCGCGGGCGGCTGCGAGTCCGGCGAGGACGTCGTGGTGCCGGTCGCGGCGGGTGAGGGTCTTGAACACCTCGGGGCGCAGCGTGTCCAGGGAGACGTTGACCCGGTCGAGCCCGGCGGCCCGCAGGGCGGGGGCGATGCGGCCGAGGCCGATGCCGTTGGTGGTGAGGGACATCTCGGGGCGCGGGTCGAGTGCGGCGACGCGCTCCACGATGCCGGGCAGGCCGGGGCGCAGCAGCGGTTCGCCGCCGGTGAAGCGGACCTCGTCGACGCCGAGGTGGGTGACCGCGATGCGGATCAGCCGGACGATCTCGTCGTCGGTGAGCAGGTCCGGCTTGGCCAGCCACTGCAGGCCCTCCTCGGGCATGCAGTAGGTGCAGCGCAGGTTGCACCGGTCGGTCAGCGAGACCCGTAGATCGGTGGCCACCCGGCCGAAGGTGTCGATGAGCTTCTCCACCAGGGCCCCTCCCTCGCAGTCGAGATCCGCGGTCGCAGTCGCGGTCGAGATCCGCAGCCGGGTTCCCGCTGCCGGGTCCCCGCAGTCCTGAGCCTACGTGACGGCGACGGCCGCGCCGCCCCGGCGATGGCTCGGGGCGGCGCGGCCGCGCGTGACGTCCTGCGGTTGCCGGCGGGCGCCGGCGGTGGTCAGTGCGCTCCGGTGCCGGTGAGCGAACGGACCTCCAGCTCGGCGAACTTGGCCTTGTCCGGCTCCTCCTTGGACAGGAGGGTGCCCAGCCAGCCGAGCAGGAAGCCGACCGGGATGGAGATGATGCCGGGGTTGGACAGCGGGAACCAGTGGAAGTCGGCGTCCGGGAACATCGAGGTGGCGGCGCCGGAGACGACCGGCGAGAACAGCACCAGGCCGACGGCGGTGACCAGGCCGCCGTAGATCGACCACAGGGCGCCCTGGGTGGTGAACCGCTTCCAGAACAGGCTGTAGAGGATCGTCGGCAGGTTGGCGGAGGCGGCGACGGCGAAGGCCAGCGCGACCAGGCCGGCGACGTTGAGGTCGCGGGCGAGGGCGCCGAGGCCGATGGCGACGACGCCGATGAACACGGTCGACCAGCGGGCCGCCTTCATCTCCTGCTTCTCGCTGGCCTGGCCCCGCTTGATGACGTTCGCGTAGATGTCGTGGGCGAACGAGGAGGACGAGGCCAGGGTGAGACCGGCGACCACCGCGAGGATGGTGGCGAAGGCGACCGCGGAGATCGAGGCCAGCAGGATCGCGCCCCAGGTGGAGTCGACGCCGCCCAGGTGGAGCGCGAGCAGGGGGGCCGCGGTGTTGCCCGCCGGGTTGGAGTCGGTGATCTCCTTGGGACTCATCAGCGCGGCCGCGCCGAAGCCGAGGGCCAGGGTCATCAGGTAGAAGGCGCCGATGAGGCCGATCGCCCAGAGCACGGACTTGCGGGCCGCCTGGGCGGTGGGAACCGTGTAGAAGCGGATCAGGATGTGCGGCAGGCCGGCGGTGCCGAGGACCAGCGCGATGCCGAGCGAGACGAAGTCGAGCTTGGTCATCGAGTCGATGCCGTACTTCAGGCCCGGCTCGAGGAAGGCGTCGCCCTTGCCGCTGTTCTCGGCGGCGGTGCCCAGCAGGTCGGAGATGTTGAAGTTGAACTTCAGCAGCACCAGGAAGGTCAGCAGCAGCGCGCCGAACATCAGCAGCACGGCCTTGACCATCTGCACCCAGGTGGTGCCCTTCATGCCGCCGATGGACACGTACATGATCATCAGCACGCCGACCAGGGCGACGATGCCGATCTTGCCGGCCTCGCTGGTGATGCCCAGGAGCAGCGAGACCAGCACGCCGGCGCCGGCCATCTGCGCGAGCAGGTAGAAGATCGAGACGACGATGGTCGAGACGCCCGCCGCGGTGCGGACCGGGCGCTGGCGCATCCGGTAGGCCAGCACGTCGCCCATGGTGTAGCGGCCGGAGTTGCGCAGTGGTTCGGCGACCAGGAGCAGGGCGATGAGCCAGGCGACGAGGAAGCCGATGGAGTAGAGGAAACCGTCGTAACCGGAAAGGGCGATGGCGCCGGCGATGCCCAGGAAGGACGCGGCCGACATGTAGTCGCCGGAGATGGCGAGGCCGTTCTGGAAGCCGGAGAACTGGCGGCCGCCGGCGTAGAAGTCGGCGGCGTCCTTGGTCTGGCGGCCGGCCCAGACGGTGATGCCCAGGGTGGCGAGGACGAAGGCGGTGAAGAGGCTGATGATCAGTGTGCGGTGCTCGCTGGCCTGGTTCGCCGCCAGGTTCGCCGCGAGGATCACGTGGTCGGTGCTCACGCGCCGCCCTCCATCCGGGTCTTGATGGCCTCGGCCTTGGGGTCGAGCTTGGCCGCGGCGGTCCGCGCGTACCACCAGGCGATGAGGAAGGTGCTGACGAACTGCAGGACGCCCAGGACGAGGGCGACGTTGATGTTGCCGATCACCTTGGTGCCCATGAAGCCGCCCGCGTAGTTCGACAGCAGGACGTACAGCAGGTACCAGGTTATGAAGGCGAGGGTGAGCGGGAAGGCGAACGACCGGTAGGACTTGCGCAGTTCGGTGAACTCGGCGCTCTGCTGGACCTCGGTGTACTCCTCGATGGACGGCTGCCGTGGTTGCGGCGTCTGGAGGGGCGGGGCGTCTGCCACGGAGTCTCCTCGTGTGCGGGTTGTGGTCATCGGATCAACAGACCGCTTGTGACGTGGATCACTGGCCAAGGTCGAGATGCTAGGGCCCCGGAACGTGATCCGACAGGGGGTCGCGGCTCTTCACCCCTTGTCCGCCACCACGGAACGGAGCGGGGACCGGTTCAAACGGGTCGCGGATCGTCACATGGCGGCCCTGACCTGCCCGGGCGGAGTCGCCCCAACACGCGCCCTCCACCCTCGCGGGGCTCCGCATCCCGGCTGCCGAGGCCCGCTCCGGTGCGCTGTTTCACGCCATACCTCTCAGCGCAACGCGCGTCCACCAGGACGTTCGTGCCCCCTTGGCCGATCGCGCACCCACCGGAACGCCGGAAAGTCAAAGCGTTTCTGACGTCCCCTTATTTGTGAATGTCAGGTGAAGAAATGGTTTGCACACAGTTCTCCAACGACCCGAACACGGGCGAAAGAGGCACGACCCTTCCCGGCCATCCGCACCCGAAGATCGCTTGACGTGGTCATGTGATCACGGGTTGTCTCTGCGCCGCGAGCCGATCACTCACGGACCGTCGCTCCACGGTGACGCTCTGCAGGACTCGCGTCGACGCCCGCCGGGCTTCGAGGAAGTCTTCCTTCCACTTGTCCAGGAAAAGGAGCTCTGCACTCGTGCGGACCAAGCACAGGATCGTCGGCGTCTTCACCGCGGTCGCGGCCACCGCCGCCCTCGCGATCCCCTCGGCCGAGGCGGCCGTGACGGACAACATGTACCCCACGTCCAACTTCGCTCCGAGCTGCTACGACGGCAGCATGTCGAACGGCACGTTCTGCCAGACCGACAACGCCACCCTGACGGTCTACCGCCAGGGCACCCTCACCTCCGGCGAGAAGTCGGCGATCAGCTCGGCGCTCACCGGCTACTACGGCCCCACCGACCTGGCCGTCTCGATCAAGAGCTCGGGTGTCTACTCCGGAGACTCGGAGACCGACATCGTCTACCAGGCCGGCAGCCTTCCGGCCACCACCATCGGGCGCACGTGGTGCAACGACGCGGTCACCTCGCGCAAGTGCGACCAGCACTACGTCCGGTTCAACGACAACACCTCGTCGATCGGCGCGATCAACAAGTCCGACACCTGCCACGAGAGCGGCCACGCCGTGGGGCTGACGCACGGTCCGCAGGCCGCTCCGAAGCTCGGGCTCTACGACAACCGACTCGGCTGCATGTCCTACAACGACGTGTACGGGCTGGGCTCCAACAACGTGCAGAACATCAACGCCACCTACTAGGAAGGGCCCTTCCCTCCACCATGAGCACCCGCGTCAAACTCATCAGCGCCCTCGCCGGCGTGGCCGCCCTGGGCGCCGCCGCCTTCATCTCCCCGCTCGCCGCCGACGACAGGCCCGAGCGTCCGGACGTGATCCTGGCCCAGGGCAAGGACGGGCTGCCCAACAGCTCCCCCGTCGACTGGGTCTCCTACGGCGACCAGGTGGCGGTCGTCGACGTCACCAGCGAGGCCGAGATACCCGCCAGCGCCGAGGAGGTGGCCGCAGGCGAGGGCTACATCGGCAGACGCATCACCCTGGACGTCGGCGAGACGGTCTGGTCGCGCCCCGGCGCCCCCACTCTCCCCAGCACGCTGAGCCTGGTCGTGGACGGCTGGTCCTTCCAGGGCGCGACCCGCACACCCATCGCGCTGGAGCAGAGCTCGCGTCTCGAGCCGGGACACACCTACGTGCTGTCGCTGGCCAAGCTCTCCGACGGAACCTGGTCGGCGCTCGGCTCCCAGTCCGCGCTGCCGTACGACGGTGACACCATCGGGGCCGGCGAGTACCAGGGCCAGACGGTGACCACGGCCCAGTTCGACGCGGCGGTGAAGTCCCACGACAAGCACGCCGCGAAGGACGGCGGCTACGTCTCACAGGGCGCCGAAGTGATCATGGAGTCCGTCGCCTACCTCACCGTCGGCAAGCCGGTGGACTACGTCGAGACGTTGTTGACGACCACCGATCCCAACCCGGTGGCCGAGGCCAACTTCGACCTCGACCCCATCGCGCGGTTCGAGGCCGTCGCCGGCACCGACGAGCCCGTCGAGACCTTCTGCTCGATCGCCGCTCCCCTCGCGGTCGCCTCTGCCAGCCAGTTCACCTCGAGCGAACTCGGCGGCGTCCTCGATCAGCTCGTCGCCAAGGAGAGCGGGACGGACGCCACCGACCTCGGCGTGCTGGCCGCCTTCCATTCGGGTGACGACAGCCTGGCGTCGCAGGCGGGCACCGTGCGCCCGCGGGTCGTCGCCAACATCGAGGCCCAGTGCGGAATCGAGGTCGGCGACCTGCTGCCCACCTCCACCGCTCCGGCGGAGTAGTCGCGCCGGATTCCCGCCGCTCCCGGCCCGGTCCTCCGGGCCGGGAGCGGTCGTTCCGTCTCCCGAAGCGCCGCGTGCGGAACCTCAGGAGGTCGCGTCCGACGTCGGGAGCCGCGCTCCCTCGACCGCGACCAACAGGGCGTCCTCCGGTGTCCCGCCCGCCGCCACGGCGACCTCGGGGTCCACACCCTCGACCTCGTAGACGGTCACCTTCTCCGGCTCCTCCGTCCCGTCGGCCCCGCCCGACTCGTCGCACCCGGGCAACACACCGGTGCCCAGTTCGCCGCCGACCGTGAACGCCTCGCCGTCCGCACCGGCGGAGGGCCTGTCCCTCACATCGAGGTAGGTCCGGCCCTCGTACTCCACTACGTAGGCGCACTTCCCCTCCGGAGCGCCGGCCGTGTCGGTGCCTCCGTCCTTCCCCTCCTCCGCAGCGCAGCCCGCTCCCCCGGACACCAGGACAGCCGCGACTGCCAGACTCCTCATCCATCCGGTCCGCGCCCACGACATGGCTTCCATCGCCGCCCTCTTTCCTTCCGGTCCCGCCCGAGGCACGTCGCCTCTCCTACGGTGACGGAGCGGGTCCGGCTTTCGTTCGCACCCCCGGTCGACGCCCGTGGGACGAACTCCGCGGCGTGGGTCACGTGGTGACAGGGCGTCGCCGCGGCGAGTCGACGGCTCACGACTCATTGATGACCAGCGACGTCGGACGATAGCGTCCTTCTGCACTCCGTCATGTACCTGTCCTGGGACTCAACCGCCCGGGCGGGCCTCGATCAAGGATGATGTGGAGACCCCATGGCGCATCTGAGCTCAAGACGCCGACTGGCCCTCGCGGTGCCGGTCGCGCTGTCGCTGACCGCGTCGCTCGGCTTCCTGCCGACCGCGGCCGTCGCCGCCCCGGCCCCCGACGCCGCCGTCACGGCCACCACGGCCGGGGAGACGCTGTCGTACGTCGTCAACACCCGGACGGACGGCCGCACCCTGGCGTCCGTGAAGAACGCGATAGGCAAGGCCGGTGGCTCGATCGTCACGTCGTACGACAAGATCGGCGTGATCGTCGTCCACTCGGCCGACCCCTCCTTCGGCACGACCATCCGCGCCGTGCGCGGC
Source organism: Streptomyces sp. NPDC056600 (assembly GCF_042792855.1). Lineage (NCBI taxonomy): Bacteria > Bacillati > Actinomycetota > Actinomycetes > Kitasatosporales > Streptomycetaceae > Streptomyces > Streptomyces sp. NPDC056600. Next base: position 12,177 of record NZ_JBHTVQ010000077.1, on the reverse strand, counting down.
GTGGAGAGCGCGGGCGCGACCCGCACCAAGCCCTTCGTGCCCGCCGCGACCACCGACGTCGGCCAGGTCGAGCGCGCCACCGAGACGGACAAGGCCGAGCTCGCCAAGGCCTCCGCCGAGGCCGGGATGACCGAGCCGTTCGAGTCCGCCCAATGGGACCTCCCGGCGATCGGCGCCGACAAGGCCGCCAAGATCAACCCGGGCAGCCGGAACGTCACCGTGGCCGTGATCGACACCGGCGTCGACGACCTCCACCCGGACCTGGCGCCCAACTTCTCGGCCTCCCAGTCCGCGGACTGCTCCTCCGGTGTGGCCGACACCTCGCCCGGCGCCTGGCGTCCGGCGGACTCCGACCACTACCACGGCACCCACGTGGCCGGCGAGATCGCCGCCGCCCGCAACGGGATCGGCGTGGCCGGAGTCGCGCCCGGCGTGAAGGTCTCCGGCATCACCGTGGCCCAGCCGGACGAGACGCAGCTGTTCTTCACCGAGGCGATCGTCTGCGCGTTCGTCTTCGCCGCCGACACCGGCGTGGAGATCACCAACAACAGCTACTACGTCGACCCGTGGGAGTACAACTGCCCCGACGACCCCGACCAGAAGGCTCTTCTGGACGCGGTGAACCGGGCCAAGAGGTACGCCACGTCCAAGGGCACCCTGCACATCGCCTCGGCGGGCAACTCCTACAACGACCTCGACGGTGACGCCATCCTCGACGAGGGCAGCCCGGACGACGGCACCCCGGTCACGCGGACCATCGACCCGCACGTGTGCCTGGACATGCCGGCCCAGCTGGACGGCGTGGTGACCGTCTCCGCCACCGGCTACCTCGACAAGAAGTCGTACTACTCGAACTACGGCAAGGGCGTCATCGACGTCGCGGCGCCGGGCGGCGACAGCCGCTACCAGCTCCCCCCGGGCACCGACCCGAAGCGGGGCGCCATCTACTCCACGCTTCCGGGCGGCGGCTACGGCTGGGCCCAGGGCACCTCGATGGCCGCCCCGCACGCCGCGGGCGTGGCCGCGCTCATCAAGTCGACGCACCCGCGCGCCACTCCGGGCGCGCTGGCCGCGATGCTGAAGGCGCAGGCGACCAAGTTCGACTGCCCGACGTCGTACGACTACGACAGCAACGGCACCGTGGACGCGGTCTGCGTCGGCGGGCCGCGGGAGAACGGCTTCTACGGCGCGGGCATCGTCGACGCGCTGAAGGCCGTCACGAAGTAGCACCGCGGCAGCACCCTTCACCACCTCGCGTCCGCCCGGCCACCGTGCCGGGCGGACGTCTTCGTGCGGCGGGGTCCACCGCCGCCTCGGTCGCCCCGTGCCGTTCGGCGGGGGCACCGGCGTTCCGGGGTACCCGCCGTGCCGTTCGCGGCGGCGGGAGGCGGAAAGGGGTCCGCCACTTGCCGTGGTGCGCTTGCCCGGGTTCCTCCCGTCCGGTGAGGATCGTCCCGTGACGCTGACGACCCGAACCTCCGGCCCCGCCGCAGCCGGTGACGGTCCGGCACCGGGGCGCGCCGGCGCCCGGCGGTCCGTCGCGCTGCTCGCCCTGGTGGCCGCGGGGGCCTTGGTCCCGCTGCTGGGCCCGTCCGCCGCGCTGCACGGCAGCGGGGAGGCCCCCGCGCCCGGCACCCCCGGTATCGGGCTGCTGCGCGCGGTGCTGTTCGCGGCGTTGTGCGTGCCGCTGGGCGAGGTGTCCACCGGCCGCTCCGCGCGGCGGCTGCGGCCGGAGGGCGCGCTGCCGCGGCCCTGGTCGCCCGCCGCGGCGGTGGCCGGGTTCCTGGCCGCGCTCGGCCTGGCCCTCGTGGTCGCCGCCGGCAACCGGGTGCCGCGCGGCTGGGGGGACGTGGACCTGGGCGGGCTGCAGGGGCACCGGGAAGGGCTGCTGGCCCTGGTGGAGGTCAACGGCTTCCTGGTGGCCGGGCTGCTCGCCCTCTCCCGGCGCCCCACTGCCCAGCTGTGGCCGCTGGGCGCGGTCGTGGTGGCGGAGGCGCTGCGGGCCCACCCCGCCTGGGACTACCACGACCCGGCGACCGGGGCCGTGCTGACCGCCGTCCATCTGGCCTGCGGCGCGCTGTGGGCGGGCGGGCTGCTGCACGTGCTGCGCGTGCTGCGGCTCTGGCGTCGCGAGGCGCCCGCCGAGGCCGCCGCGCTGCTCGGCCGCTACGCCCGGGCCGCCGCCGCGCTGCTGGCCGCGGTCACCGCCACCGGCGTGACCAGCGCGCTGCGCCGGATGCCGCCGGGGACGGTGCTGGAGCAGCTGGCGACCACCGCCTACGGGCGGACGCTGCTGGCCAAGGTGGTGCTGGTGACCGCGGTGGCCGCGCTCGCGCTGTGGGCCCGGCTGCGGCTGCGCCGGGCCCCCGACCCGCTGACGGCCTGCGTCCCGGCGCGCGCCGAAGTGGCGCTGCTGGGGCTGGTGGTGGCCGCCTCGGGCCTGCTCACGGCGTTGCCGGTGCCGATCCGCTGGCAGTGACGGCCGCGGTCCGCGGCTCCACCGGCTCGCGCGGCGCGCGCTGCCGCGTCAGGCCGCAGACGCCCGCGGCGAGCAGCGCCTGGGCGGCGAGGTAGGTCGCCATCACCCACAGGCCGTGCAGCGGCAGCGGGCCCCAGCCCGCGATCTCGGCGGCGATCAGCGAGTCCGAGAGCAGGAACAGCGCGCCGCCCGCCGCCGCGAGGCGGCCCGCCCGCCCCGCCGACCAGGCCATCGCGGTCAGCAGGCAGCTGTAGGCGGCGACCGGGATCCGCAGGTCGGCCGGCAGCCCCGGGAGCAGCAGCACCATCAGCGCGGCCAGTCCGGCCGCGTACGCCACGGCCGTGCCGACGCTCTCCGGGCGGCTCCGGTCCGCGCCGTGGCGGCGGAAGAGGACCATGTAGACGACGTGGCCGAGGGCGAAGAAGCCCATGCCGACCAGGAAGGCGTCCCCGCCGAAGGAGAGCATCACGTCGCCGCCCCACCCGAGGGCGAGCGCCACCAGCAGGATCCGCGGCGCGCCGGACAACGCGGCGGTTGCCGCCAGCAGCGGCATCAGCAGGGCCTTGGAGACCGTCTCGACCGTGCCGTGGCCGGTGGAGACGGTGACCAGGTTGACGGCGGAGGCGAGGAGGAAGGCCGCGGGCACGGCCTTGCGCAGCCAGGGCGTGGGGCGCCCCGTGCCGGTGGTGCGGGTCACGCGGACTCCTTCACGGCGGTGGCGGTGGCGGCGGACGCGGCTCCGGCGTCCCCGGCAACGGCGGACGCGGGGGCGGCCGTCGCGGGGGCGGCCGTCACGGGGGCGGCCGTCACGGGGGCGGCCCCGCTGGGGGCGGCGGCCGCGGTGGCCTGCGGCTGCCAGCCGGGCCCGCGGAACAGCCGTCCCGCCCGTTCGCTCCAACTGCGCGCAGCCTTCAGGTCCTTGGCGATGGCGACGTACTCGTGGGTGGCGACCTTGAACGGGTTGTAGGTCTCGATGTTCTTGGTCAGCCCGTACACGGGCCGCTCGGTCTCCGCCGCGAAGCTGCCGAACATCCGGTCCCAGACGATCAGGATGCCGCCGAAGTTGCGGTCGAGGTAGCCGCCCTGGGAGGCGTGGTGGACCCGGTGGTGGGACGGCGTGTTGAAGAGGAACTCGACCGGGCGGGGCAGCTTCCCGATCCGCTCGGTGTGGATCCAGAACTGGTAGACGAGGCTGACGGAGTTGAGGAAGGCCAGCGCCGCCGGGTGCACACCGAGCGCGATCAGCGGCAGGTAGAACGGCCAGCCGGTCAGCGAGGTCCAGGGCTGCCGCAGCGCGGTGGTGAGGTTGAACTTCCGGCTGGAGTGGTGCACCACGTGGCAGGCCCAGAGCAGGCGGATCACGTGGTGGCCGCGGTGCGACCAGTAGTAGAGGAAGTCCTGGGCGACCAGCATCAGCAGGACCGTCCACCACAGCACGGGGATCCGCAGCGGGGTCAGCTCGTAGACCACCGTGTAGAGGGCGACGATCGGGATCTTCCACAGGAAGTCCCAGAAGAGACTGCCCAGCCCCATGCCGATGCTGGTGGCGGCGTCCTTGGTCTCGTACCCCTCGGTGTCCTCGTCCGGGTGGACGCGATAGCTGACCACCTCGATCAGTGTGAGCAACAGGAAGGCCGGGATCGACCAGAGCACGACATCGGGCAGGTTCGGCATACCTGCACGGTAGGGGCGGTTCCGGACGGCGACCAGGGGTCCGGATCGACAACACTTACCGGCGGTAGGAGCCCATTTCCTGTGGGTCTTCACCAACGACGCGCCAACGGCACTCCGCCGACGGCCCCGGCCCGGCCCTCCGGCGGACCGCGGCCTCAGGCGCCTGCCGCACCCAGCAGGGCGCCCGCGGCGTAGGTGACCGCCATGGCGAGCGCCCCTCCGCCGACGTTGCGCACCATCGCGCGCCGGGGGTCCGCGGCGCCGAGGCGGGCGCTGCTGAAGCCGGTGAACAACAGGGCGAGCAGGACCGAGACGACGGTGACCGGCAGCCGCGCCCCGGCCGGCGGGAGCACGATGGCGAGCAGCGGGAGCAGCGCGCCCACCGTGAAGGCGGCGAAGCTGGCCCAGGCCGCGTGCCAGGGGTTGGTGAGGTCGTCGGGGTCGATGCCGAGTTCGACGGCGGCGTGCGCGCGCACCGCGTCGCGCGCGGTGAGCTGGCGGGCCGCGTCCCCGGCGGTTTCCCGGCGCAGCCCGCGCTCCTCCAGCAGACCGGTGAGCTTCTCCAGCTTGGCCTTCGGCCTCTCGCGGAGCCTTCGGCGCACCACGGCGAGCGCCGCCCGTTCGGAGTCGCGCTGGGTGGAGACCGAGACGTACTCCCCCGCCGCCATCGACATCGATCCGGCGAGCAGCCCGGCCAGGCCCGCGGTCAGCAGGGCGTCCCGGCTCTCCGTCGCGCCCGCGACCCCGACCACGAGCCCGGCGGTGGAGACGATGCCGTCGTTGGCGCCGAGGACGGCGGCGCGCAGCCAGTTGAGCCGGCCGGCGAGCGCCCTCCGGCTCTGGCCCTTTTCCGCCCGTTCGATCCTTTCGCCGCTTTCGCTCGCTTGGGACCTTTCGCCGGGTTCCTGTCGTTCCGTCACATCGGGAGGATCGCACCGGACATGCGTCCGGTGGGGTATCGACGCTCCCCGGGGGACGGAGGTGTCGGCCCCGGCGCTTATCCTCGTTGACCATGCTCGAAGACCGCACGCCCGAAGCGTCCACCGCTCCATGGCCGGCCGCGTATCCACAGGGGTACGCGGTCGTCGACGTGGAGACCACCGGACTGGCCCGGGACGACCGCATCATCTCCGCGGCCGTGTACCGGCTGGACGCCCGCGGCGAGGTGGAGGACCACTGGTACACGCTGGTCAATCCGGAACGCGACCCCGGTCCGGTGTGGATCCACGGGCTGACCGGTGACGCCCTGGAGGGCGCGCCGCTCTTCGCCGAGGTGGCCGAGGAGTTCGCTTCCCGGCTGGCCGGCCGGGTGCTGGTCGCCCACAACGCCGTGTTCGACTGGCAGATGATCTCCCGCGAGTATGCCCGGGCGGGGCGCGAGGCCCCGGTACGGCAGCGGCTGTGCACCATCGCGCTCTCCAAGGCGCTGGCGCTGCCGCTGGCCAACCACAAACTGGAGTCGCTGGCCGCGCACTTCGGCGTGGTCCAGCGGCGCGCCCACCACGCGCTGGACGACGCGCGCGTGCTGGCCGAGGCCTTCCGTCCGAGCCTGCGGGCGGCGGCGGCCGCGGGTCTGCGGCTGCCGCTCCTGGAGTGCCTGCCGCTCACCGAGTGGACCGACGGCCCCTCCCCTCGGATCGGCCGTCAGCCGGGCGGGCGCGGCGGCTACGGGGCCGGACCGGGCGGCGGGGCGGGCTCGGGTGCGGGCGGCTACCGGCCCACGGCGTGGAACCGTTCGAAGAAGCGTCCGCCGTGCCCCCACCCCAACCCGGGGCGGTACCTGCCGGGCGGACGGCTCAAGCAGGGCATGCGGGTGGCGTTCTCCGGTGACACCTCGGTGGAGCGCGAGCTGCTGGAGGACCGGGCCACCGAGGCCGGGCTGCACGTGGCGGGCAGCATCTCGCGGCTGACCAGCCTGCTGGTGACCAACGACCCCGACTCGGGCACCTCCAAGACGGTCAAGGCCCGCCAGTTCGGCACGCCCGTGGTGGACGAGGCCGCCTTCGGCCAGCTGCTGGGGGACGTCGAACCGGCGGACGGGTGATTCCCCGGACGGCACGCGGTCCGGCTGCCGGGACCGGCGGCCCGCACGGCTCACGCTGTGGCGCATGGCACGTTGTGAGGTCTGCGGAAACGAATACGGCATGACGTTTGAGGTGCACGCACAGGGCGCCGTCCACGTCTTCGACTGCTTCGCCTGTGCGATCCACCGGATGGCCCCGATCTGCGAGCACTGCCGGGTGCAGGTCATCGGCCAGGGCGTCGAGGCCGACGGCAAGTGGTACTGCGGCGCCCACTGCGCCAGGGCGGACGGCAAGGTGGGCATCGTCGACCGGGTGTGAGCGGGGCGGGGCGGCCGGGCGGGGGCCTCCGGGCGCCGGGGCCGGGGGCGGGCCGGGACGCGGCAATTGTTACCGTCGTCCTGTGTACCGCTTCCTGTTGACCCGGCAGTGGGTGATCGTCACCCTGGTCGCCCTCGCGCTCATCCCCACGATGATCGAGCTGGGCTTCTGGCAGTGGCACCGTCACTTCGACCGGGTCGCCTCCAACCGGCGCATCGCGCAGGCCCTGGACGCCGATCCGGTGCCGGTCGCGTCGCTGACGCGGCCCGGCGCGCGGGTCGACCGCGACCTCTACTACCGGCGCGTGAGTGCCCGCGGGGTCTTCGAGACGGACCGCGAGGTGGTGGTGCGCCGCCGCACCAACGCGGACGACCGGGTCGGCTACCACGTGCTGACCCCGCTGCGGATGGACGACGGACGTTACCTGCTGGTCAACCGCGGCTGGGTGCCCGCCGACGGCCGGCAGACGGAGTTCCCCGAGATTCCCGCCCCGCCCCGCGGCGAGGTGACGGTCACCGGTCGGCTGATGGCCGACCAGACCACCGCCGAGAGCGGCATCAAGAACCTCGCCGACCTGCCCGACCGGCAGGTCATGCTGATCGACAGCGAGCAGGAGGCCGAGCGGCTGGGCGCCGAGGTCCTCGGCGGATACGTCGAGCTGGTCTCCCCCGCCCCCGCCGACGGCAGCCCCGAGCTGGTCTCCGGCCCCGACCACGACTCCATCGGCAACCACATGGCCTACGCGATCCAGTGGTGGCTGTTCACCGCCGGCGTGCCGGTCGGCTGGGTGGTGCTGGTCCGGCGCGAGCTGCGGGAGCGCCGCGAGGAGGAGGCCGGGAAGGGGCCCGAGAAGGGGTCCGACGGCAGCGCCGACGGGAGCGGCGGGGACGGCGACGGGTCCGGCGGCGGGTCCGGCGGCGAGGACGCCACGGAGGGAACGCCGACCCCGGCCACCGCCTGACGGCGGCGCCGGGTGCAGGATGGTGGGCATGGATCTTGGACTGAAGGACCGTGTCTACGTCGTCACCGGCGGCTCCCGCGGCCTGGGCAACGCCACCGCGCGGGAACTGGTCGCCGACGGCGCGAAGGTGGTCGTCTCCGGCCGTGACGAGGCCTCCGTCGCCGCGGCCGTCGAGGAGCTGGGCGCGAACGCCGTGGGCGTCGCCGCCGACAACGGCGACCCCGCCACCCCCGAGCGACTCGTCGCGGCGGCGCGTGAGCGCTTCGGCCGGTTCGACGGCGTGCTGATCAGTGTGGGCGGGCCGCCGGCCGGTATGGCCGCGGACAACACCGACGAGCAGTGGCTGGGCGCGTTCGAGACGGTGTTCCTGGGCGCGGTGCGGATGGCCAGGGCCGCCGCGGCGGAGCTCGGCGCGGGCGGCGTGATCGGCTTCGTGCTGTCCGCCTCGGTGCACGAGCCGATCGGCGGGCTGACCATCTCCAACGGGCTGCGGCCGGGCCTGGCCGGCTTCGCCAAGTCCCTCGCCGACGAGCTCGGTCCGCGGGGTATCCGCGTGGTGGGCGTGCTGCCGTCGCGGATCGACACGGACCGGGTGCGGGAGCTGGACGCGCTGTCCGCCGATCCGGCGGCGACGCGGGCGGCCAACGAGTCGCGCATCCCGCTGGGCCGGTACGGGACCCCGGAGGAGTTCGGCCAGGTGGCCGCCTTCCTCCTCTCGCCGGCCGCGTCCTATCTGACCGGGATCATGCTCCCGGTGGACGGCGGCGTCCGCCGCGGCTTCTGACCACCCGAAGGGGCCCCGGGCAGGCCGCCCGGGGCCCCTTCGCCACGCCCGACACGTTCCCGCGCGCCCGGCCGGCCGCGCTGCCGGGCGACCGGCCGGCGCCCGACGGTCCCCGGCCGGCGGCCGGACGTCGGCGGTCCCGGTCCCCGGCCCCCAGCCGGCGATCGGCGGTCAGCGGACAGCGGTCTGTGGCCGACGGCCAGCGATCCGTGGTCCCCGGCAACCGGCCAGCCCTCGGGGGTCTCGGTCCCCAGCCCCGGCCAGCGGGCGGCGGGCTGCGGACCGCAGCCGGCGGGTGGCGATCCGCGTTCTCCGGCCAGCCGGCGGAGGTTCGCGGGCGGCGCGGCAGGCGACGGTCCCCGGCCAGCGGTCGGCGGTCGGCGGTGTCCGCGGTCCCGGCCAGCCGTGAGCGGTCGTCGGCCGGCGGGCGGCGATCCGAGGTCCCAGGCCAGCCGGCGGAGGTTCGCGGGCGGCGCGGCATGAGGCGGTCCCCGGCCAGCGGTCAGTGGCCGGCGGTCCCTGTCCCAGCCAGTGATCAGCGGTCCGTGGTCCCGGCCAGCAGTGAGCGGTCGTCGGCCGGCGACCGGCGATCCGTGGTCCCCGGCCGGCTACCTGCCGTCAGCGGCCGGCAGGTAGCGGGCGGCGGACCGCGCCGCGCGGTCCCCCCCCCAGCCGGCGGTCCGCAGTCGGCGGACGGGCGGCGGCTGTCAGGAGACGCGTTCGGCGCGGTGGGCGTGGGCGCGCATGCGGATCTCGGAGGGCAGCGAGGTCGTGCCCACCGCGGCCCGGGCGTGGGCCAGCGTCTCGTTGGTGAGGCGGTCCAGCGTCAGGCCCGGGTCCGCGTCCGGCTCCAGCCGGACCCGCATCCGCACCCGCGGCGTCCGCCGCCGTCCGGTGAGCCGTACCCGCACCCGCTCGACGCCGTCCAGGTCGGCCGCCTCGGAGGCGACCGAGCCCTCCAGCGCCCGCGCCCGCAACGCCGCGCCCTCGTCGTCGCCCGTGTCGACGTTCACCACCGACAGCCGGTGCCGCTGCACGGACCGGGTCAGCCACCACAGGGCCAGCACGACCAGCACCGCGAGCACCGCGAAGACCACCGGCCACCACCAGCCCTGGTCCCGCCACTTGGTCCGCTCCGCCGTGGTGAGCAGGACGTCGTGCCGGTCTCGGTGGATCCACCAGCTCGGCGACGGCGCGCCCAGCCCGATCGCCAGGACCGAGCCGCCCAGCACCAGCAGCACCAGGCCGATCAGTCCCAGCAGCACCCGGTTGACGCTACGCAGCACCCCGTTCACCCCTTCTTCCGTTCGGGACGGCGTACCCGCACCGCGAGGGACGGCGGCCGCGACAGGCCGAGCCCGCGCACCGCCTCCTCCAGCCGCGCACGGAGGTCGGCGCCCACCTCTTCGAGCTCCCTGAAGTGCGCCACCGCGCGCACGTCGGCCTTCCTGCGGCCGACCTTGACCCGGGCGGACCGCACCCCGGGGACCTCCAGGGCCCGGTCCCTGAGGACCATGGCGGCGGCCTTGCGGTCCAGGCCGGCGCGGATCTCCGGATTGGTGCGCCGCATGGGCAGGATGCCCCGCACACCGGGGGTGAGGGCCAGGATCAGCAGCCAGAGCCCGAGGGCGGCCGCCACCCCTGCCCCGACCAGCACCCACACGTCGTCCAGCGGCCGCTCGGACAGCTCCCGGGCCAGGCTGCGGCGGGCCGCCGTCGCGGAGCGTCCGGCGCGGACCGCCGCCAGGTCGGACAGGAGCAGTACCGAGGCGGCCAGCAGCACCAGCGCGGCCACGGCGGAGGGCCGGCGCCGGGTGGACCAGAACCGTCCGGTGGCGCCCGGTTCGACCACCGTGGCCCCGGTGTCCGGGGCCTGCGGCGGCTGCGGGCGCGGCTGTTCGTCCGTCGTCGTGTCGCTCATCGCAGTTCTCCCCGGACGGCGTGCAGGCGTTCCACGTGCACCACGACCTCCAGGACCTTCAGTCCGGCCAGCTCCGCCACCCGCTCGGTGACGCGGCGGCGCACGGCGCGGCACTGGCCGGCGATGTCGGACGGGTAGGCGAGTTCGAGGCTGACGTTGACCCGCACCGTCCCGGCGTCCTGGTGCAGGTTCACGGTGGCGTAGGGCGGCACCGCGTCGGCGGGCAGGAAGTCCAGCGCCTCTCGGGCGCCCTGGGCGGAGATCCGCGCCACCACGCGGTCGGCGAGCCGGGTCTCGCCCCGCTCGCCGGCGGGTACGGAGGCCGGGCCGCCGCCCGGAGCGTTCTCGGGGCGGCGGGCGGCCGTGGTCGTCGCGGGCACCGTCACCCCCGCCGGTCGCCGCGGGGACGGAACAGGTCGCCGACGTCCAGGTCTCCCTCCAGGAACCTGCCGACCAGGAAGCCGACGGCGCCCAGCGCCGCCACCAGCAGGAAGGCCCCGAAGCCGCCGAAGTACCCGGCGAAGCCCAGCGCCATCCCGGCGATCATGCCGATCACGGCCATGTTCATCGTGCGCTCCTCATCGTGCGCCTCACGTGCGCCTCACGATCCTGTGCCTCGTCACGTCGGGAGTGGTCCCGGCGGCCCGGGCCCCGGTGGACCCGGTCACTGGATCCTGGGCTCCGGCGCGGACTCGTCCTCCTCGTCGGGGAGCTTCACGTCGCTCACCGCGATGTTGACCTCGACCACCTGAAGGCCGGTCATCCGCTCGACGGCGGCGACCACGTTCTCCCGGACGTCGCGGGCGACGTCGGAGATGGAGACGCCGTAGTCCACGACGATCTCCAGGTCGAGCGCGGTCTGCACCTCGCCCACCTCGGCCTTCACGCCGCGGGAGACGGACTTCTGGCTGCCTCCGCCGGGGACGCGCTCGCGCATCGCGCCGAAGGCCCGGGAGGTGCCGCTGCCCATCGCGTGCACGCCCATCACGTCGCGGGCCGCCAGACCGGCGATCTTCTCGACCACTCCGTCGGCGATCGTGGTGCGGCCACGGGTGCCCGCGGCGCCAGTGGCGTTCGTCGTCTCGCTCATAGCCGTACGTCCTTTCGGTCGTCCTCCTGCGACCACGCTAAGTGGCGTTGGCGTGACTCGCCGTGTGGATACGGCAAGGTGGAGGAATGACCTCCCATGCGAGAAGGACCCCTCAGGAGCTGGCCGGGACGCTCCGGCGCCGGACCGGACTCGGCAGGCCGCTGCCGCTGGGCGGGCCTCGCGACGGCCTGTGGATCGCCGCGCGCCCGGCCGTGGCCGCGCTGCGGCAGGCGGCGCGCCGGGTGCCGGGGATCCGCCTGCGGAACCTGCGGATCGACCCCGTCGACGGCTCGGCGCGGCGCCCGGCCCCGCCCGCGCCCGAGGCCGCGGCGGCGCCCGGTCCGCTGCGGGTGGCGGCGGCCTTCGCCGCGGAGGGCGGCGAGCCGGTGACCGAGGCCGCGCGGCGGCTGCGGGAGGCGGTCTCGGCGGCCGCCGAGGAGCTGGGGCTGCTCGTCGGGACGGTCGACGTGGAGGTGACGGATCTTCTCGTCGACGGGGAGGGCCGTTCGGGTGACGCGGAGTTCGAGGAGGACGAGGACGAGCTCTCCCACCCGCCTGGCCCGGCCCGCCCGGCCGGGGACCACCACGCGCCGATCGGCGGCGACGAGGCGCTCGTCGACGCGGCGGTGCGGGCGGTGCCGGGCGTGCTGGAGCCGCGGGGGATGCCGGTGGTGCCCGGAGGCCCGGTGCGGCGCGGCCTGCACCTGTCCGAGGAGGCGGGGACCGGGCGGCTTCTGGTCCGGGTGGACGTGGCGGTGAGCCGGGCGCGGCGGCCGCTGGACGTGGCGCTGGACGTGCGCGGGGCGGTGACGAGCGTGCTGCCGCAGGCCGCGGTCGCGGTGCTGGTCACCGCGGTGGAGTGAGCAGGCAGGGGCGGCAGGCGGCAGGGGAACGCCCGAGGGCCCGGCGGAGAGTGTGTCTCCGCC
>NZ_JBHTVQ010000076.1:0-26868 GCF_042792855.1 Streptomyces sp. NPDC056600 | reverse complement strand
ACAGGGCCCCTCCCGTGCGGGGGCCGGGCCGGGCCGGGTCAGGAGGTGCGGCAGACCGTGCCGTTCAGGGTGAAGGCCGTCGGGGCCGGGTTGGCCCCGTCGTTGGCGCCGACGAACCCGAAGGTGGCGGTGGAGCCGCCCTTCGGGGCGAGCTCCCCGTTCTGCCCGTTGTCGGTCACGTGGACCTTGGTGCCGGAGCTGGAGACCTTCGCGTTCCAGAAGCTCTGGACGGACTGGCCGGTGGAGGGCCAGGCGAAGTCCAGGCTCCAGCCGTTGATCGCGGTGTCGGCGAGGTTGGACACGGTGACCGTGGCGACGAAGCCGTTGCCCCAGCCGGCGTCGACCCGGTAGGTGACCAGGCAGCTGCTGTCGCGCGGCGCGGTGGTGGCGAAGGTCAGCGGCACGGACGGGCGGGAGAGCCGGCCGTCGGCGTCGCGGGCGAGCACGTTGACGGTGTGCTCGGAGCCCGGCGGGAGGTTCCGCACGGTCGCCGAGGTGGAGGTCGAGGTCGCCAGCAGCTGGGCGTTCGTGCCCAGGCGCTCGTACACCTCGTAGCGCACCGCCTTGCCGCTGCTCGGCGCGGACCAGCTCAGCGTGGCGGTGGAGCTGTCCACCGCGGTGACCTTGGGCGCCCCGGGGGCGCCGACCGAGGCGGCCGCCGCGTGCGGGGAGACCGTCACCGTGGTGATCGAGTAGGGCGGGAGCTCCTGGACGCCCCCGCCGGTGGCGGCGACCCGGGTGACGTCGGTGTCGCCGCGGCCGTAGCGGTGCACCACCGGGGCCTGCGTGGTGGGCGTGAACCCGGCGTAACCGATCTTCGCGGTGTGGGTGGCGTCCTTGTCCTTGTTGATCAGCATGACGCTCAGGGTGCCGTCGGCGCGGTGCACGGCGTGGGCGGAGACCTGGTCGTCGGTGGTCGACGAGGCGACCATGGTGTCCCCGGCCGCGCCCAGCTTGGTGAGGGACTTCAGGCCGAAGTAGGGGTGGAACGGCGTGTTGACGGCGGGCTGGCAGACGTCGCCGACGCAGCCGCCGCTGGAGAGCAGGCCGTAGTCGTTGAAGTCGGTGTCGCCGTCGACCGTGCTCACCTTGTCGGGGCCGTTGTGGGTGTTCCACCAGTCGACGTTGAAGACGCCGTTCTCCAGCGCCGTCATGTAGGTGTCCGCGGCGAACAGGCCGTTGGGGCGGCTGTTCATCTGGGTGTTGGAGTTGACCTCGGTGAGCGCGATGCCGATCTTCGAGGAGCGCTCCCCGGCGTAGCGGTCGATCTGGCGGCGGACCTCACGCAGCTGCCCGGGCAGCCGGGTCGTCCGGTCGAGGGCCTCGTCGGCGCTCGCCCCGCCCGGGTAGGAGTGCACGATCACGAAGTCGACCGTGCCGGCCACGGCGTCCAGGACGGTGTGGTTCCAGTCCGCCGAGTCGCCCTCGCCGGTGATCCCGTCGGGCCAGTCGCCCGGGGTGGTCAGCACGGCGCCGATCTTGATGGTGGGGTCGACGGCCTTCATGGCCTGGGAGTAGGCGAGGACGTTGCGGGCGTACTCCTTGGGGCTCTTGTCCGCGTGGTCGTCGGCCTCCCAGCCGCTGCCGTAGTGGCCGTTGCCGTAGTTCTCGTTGCCGATCTCCCAGTACTTCGCCCCGTACCCCTTGGTGACGTTGGCGTACCGGACCCAGTCGGCGGCCTCCTGCGGGGTGCCGGTGCCGTAGTTGGCGATGATCATCGGCTGGCCGCCGGTGGCCCGGACGGTGCCCATGAACGCGTCGAAGCCGGTGCCGGGGGCCACGTAGCCGCCGGGGGCGGTGTGGTCCTTCCAGTGGTAGATGTCGCCGTAGGAGCCGCCGGGGTAGCGCATCACCTTCACGCCCGCGGCACCCATCAGGTCGGCGACCTCCGGGTCGTTCATGTGGGAGTCCCAGATGGCGGTGTTCACCCCGAACGCCGCCTTGTCGATGGTGCCGAGGCCGACCCCGGCGTTGACGGAGACGTCCACGGTCGCCGCGTCCGCGGCGGAGGTCCCGGCGGCCTGGCCGGCGGCCGCCGGGCTCGGCGGGACGGCGGCCAGCGCGGCGACGGTGGCCAGTGCGCAGGTCAGCACGGCGACGGGGCGTCCACGGCCTCCGCGGCCGGACCGGACGGGACCGGACCGGACGAGACCGGCGCGGCCTGACCGGCCGTGGGTGAGTCGATGGGCGAGCGGCATGGGGCGTGTTCCTCCTCGGGCGACACCGACGGCGGACGCCCGGTGCCGATGGTGGTCCGCATCTGAGGACCTGTCAGGTGGGAGCGCTCCCACGATGATGCGGGGGAGGCATGACCGCGTCAATGGGGCGGGCGGGGGCAGTCCTGTCGCTCCCCTGCCGCGGGCCGGGGAGGGGGCCCGAGTCCCTGGGACTGCCGGGCGGCGAGGTGTCCCGGGTCCGCGGGGCCGCCGGGCGGCGGGGGCTCCGTGTCCGCCGCGGCGGCCGGGCGGTGGGGTGTCCGTACCCACCCGGAACCACCGGGCGGCGAGGTGTCCCGGTCCGCCGGAACCGCGGCGTGGTGGTGCGGCGTCCGCAGGGATGCGACTCGCGCGGGCGGCTCCCGGCGGGACTCGCGGGGCCCGCTCCGACCGGGCGGGCCCGTCACCCGGAACAGGGGGCCAGGGGGACCGGATGCTCTTTCTCTGTGTGCTGCTGCTCGTCGCGGCGGTCGTGCTGTACGTCGTCGGCCGGGCCCAGGACAGCGGCGGCTGGAAGCTGGGCGCGGCGATCAGCGCCGTGGCCGCCGTGCTGTCCGGGATCTTCGCCTGCGTGCACGTGGTGAGCGCCTACGAGGTGGGCGTCCCGGTGACGTTCGGCTCGGTCGGCGAGCCGCTGTCCTCCGGAGTCAACCTCTCGTCGCCGTTCACCGACGTCACGACCTTCTCCACCCGCCCCGTGGACCTCAACCTCGACGGCAAGGACCGCGTCGAGGTCCGCTCCTCGGAGGGCGGGGTGCTCTACGCCGACGTCACCGTGAAGTGGGCCGTCGTGCCCAAGGACGCGGTGCGGCTCTACCAGCTGGCGGGCAGTGAGGAAGGGGTGCAGGAGCGGCTGGTCACCCCGGACAGCCGGGAGATCATCCGCAACGTCTTCGCACAGCACACCAGCGAGGAGGGCTACGCCTCGGCGCGCGAGCAGATCGGCACCGAGATCGCGGACCTGATCGAGAAGCGGCTGGCCCCGCGCGGCATCGACGTCACCGCCGTCAACCTGCGCAACGTCCGGCCGTCGGAGAAGCTGCAGGACCAGATCGACGCCAAGCTGCAGCAGGAGCAGGCGACCCAACGGGCCGAGGAGGCGGGGCGGACCGCCGAGGCGGAGGCGAAGCGGCGGCGGATCGAGGCGAAGGGCATCGCCGACGCCAACAAGATCCTGGAGCGCTCCCTGAGTGACAAGGTGCTCTACAACCAGTGCCTGGAGGCGTTCAAGGAGGCCGCCAAGTCCCACCCGGTGTACGCCTCGCCGTGCGGCGCGGGCTCGGGCGGCTCGCCGGTGATCGTCGACGGGACGAAGAACTAGGCCTGTCCGGAACGGAGGCCCGTCCGGAGGCCCGGGCGGGCGGTCCGACCGGTCCGGCGGCGGTCCGCCCGAGGTCAGCCGCGCCGGACCGCCGTCACCGGCCCGGCACGGTGATCCCGGCGGCGCGCAGCTCCGCCTCGACCAGGGCGTTCAGCCGGGCGACGGACGGGGCCCGGTCCTCCATGTGGTGGTTGACCACCTCGTAGCGGGTCGCGACGTCTGCCCCGTCCTCGAACCCGGACGGCGTCGACAGCAGCTCGCGCCGGGCCAGCAGCTTGCCGGCCAGCGCGGAGGCCAGTTCCTCGATCCGCGGATCGTCGGGGTCCCAGCTCCTCGCCTCCCAGCCGCGCCTGGTCAGTTCGACGGTCTCGGGGTCGGCGAGCGACTGCTCGAGCCAGGTCACGAAACTGTCGAAGATCTCCGGGACCAGCGCCCGGGTCAGCACGAGGGCTTCCCGCTGGCCCGTCACGTAGGCGGGGTCGAGGCCCAGTCCGTCCAGTGTCTCCAGGACCGCGCAGGCTCGGTCGGGCAGCAGGGCCCGGTCGCCGTGGTCGAGGCGGTGCAGTCGGTCGCGGCGCGCGGTCAGGTCCTCGATCCGCGCGGTGAGCTCGCCGTGGACCTCGTTCAGGGTGGCGGCGAAGGTCTCCGGATCGGCGTCGAGGAGGTCGCCGACCTCGGCCAGCGGCACCCCGGCCGCGGCCAGCGAGCGGACCCGCACCAGCCGGAACAGGTCGTCCGAGCGGTAGCGGCGGTAGCCGGAGGCGTCGCGCTCCGGCTCCGCGACCAGGCCGAGCCGGTGGTAGTGCCGCACGGTCTTGATCGTGACGCCGACGTACGCCGCCGCCTGACCGATCGTGAGCCCGAGCCCGTCCGCCATCGCCTTGACGCTCCTCCGTGCCGGGGGTCGTGGTGGGTCGTCGCGGGGCGAGGATAGCGCGCCCGGCGGGCACTTGACCTTGACCTTGGGTCAAGGGTGCAGCCTCGTTCCACGGCCCCTTCGGAGGGCCGCGTGGCCGCCGGACGGCGGCCGCGGGAGGGCACCGTGAACAGGAGACGGGTCATGGCAGTGAGCGACGGCGGCTTCACCGAGGCGGGACTGCGCCGGCTGCGGGAGGTGCTGGAGCGGCACGTGGAGTCCGGGAGGATCCCCGGTCTGGTCGCCCTGGTCGGCCGCGGCGGCCGGACACACGTGGAGGCGATCGGGACGATGCGGCACGACGGCGGCCCGCCGATGCGCCGGGACACGATCTTCCGGATGGCGTCCACGTCCAAGCCGGTCACCATGGCGGCGACGATGGTCCTGCTCGACGAGTGCCGGCTGCGGCTGGACGACCCCGTGGACCCGTGGCTGCCCGAACTCGCCGACCGGCGGGTGCTGAGGCGGCCCGACGGCGCGCTGGACGACACCGTTCCGGCGCGGCGGCCGGTCACCGTGCGGGACCTGATGACCTCCACCTTCGGGCTCGGCACCGACTTCGAGTCGATGGCCTCGCCGATCAGGGCCGCGACCTTCGAGCGCCTCGACTACAGCGTGGCCTCCGGCCCGGCGCCCCACCAGGACGAGTGGATGCGCCGCCTCGGCGAGCTCCCGCTGCAGTACCAGCCGGGCGTGCGGTGGCAGTACGACCTCAGCAACGAGGTGACCGGTGTGCTCGTCTCCCGGGTCGCCGGGCAGCCGCTGGAGACGTTCCTGCGCGAGAGGATCCTCGATCCGCTGGGGATGAAGGACACCGGCTTCCACGTGCCCGGCGACCGGATCGACCGGCTGCCGCCCCTGTACGGGCCCGATCCGCGGACCGGGGAGTTCGCGGTCTGGGACGAGGCGGCGGGAGGAACGGCGAGCAGGCCGCCCGTGTTCCAGGGAGCCGGCGGCGGGCTGGTCTCCACCGTCGACGACTACCACGCCTACTTCCGCATGCTGCTGAACCACGGTGTGCACGACGGCGAGCGGATCCTGTCCCGGGCCGCCGTCGAGCTGATGACCACCAACCGTCTCACCGCCGCGCAGATGGCCGCCCGGGCGGCCATGTTCGACGGCGTCGCCCACCTGTCGTCCGGGCAGGGGGCGGCCGGCGGCTGGGGATTCGGCATGTCGGTGGGCACCGGACGCGACGACTACGCGCCCGTCGGCCGGTTCGGCTGGTTCGGCGGCACCGGCACCACCGCCTACGCGGACCGGACCCACCAGCTCACCGGGGTCCTGCTCACCCAGGTCGGACTGTCCACCCCGGACTCGCCGCGCGCCATGGCCGACTTCTGGACCACGCTCTACCAGGCCCTCGACTGACCGGGCCCACGGTCGCGGGCGGCGACGGCGCCCCTCGTCGCCGCCCGGCCCCTGTCCCCGGCCGAACCCACGATTCCGAGGAGTTGGCGGGGAAACGGGTCGCCCCGGCGTGCGGAGGGCCGTACTGTCCCGCGCATGCAGCTGCTCTCCGTCAATGTCGGCAGGCCCCGCCCCAACCCGTGGAAGGGTCTCAGCGCGACGGGCATCGACAAGCGGCCGGTCGACGGTCCGGTCGCCGTCACCGCGCCCGGGCCCAAGGGCACCGGCGAGGTCGGTCTCGCGGGCGACCGCGTCTACGACGTGAAGCACCACGGCGGTTTCGACCAGGCCGTCTACGCCTATGCCCGTGAGGATCTCGACCGGTGGGAGGCCGAGCTGGGCAGGCCGCTCGCCGACGGCGTCTTCGGGGAGAACCTCACGACCCTCGGCCTCGACGTCAACGGAGCCCTGATCGGCGAACGTTGGCGCATCGGGCCGGACGTCGTCCTGGAGGTGTCGTGCCCGCGGATCCCCTGCGCGACGTTCCAGGGCTGGCTGGAGCGAGAGGGCTGGATCAAGCGGTTCACCCGGGCCGCGGTGCCGGGAGCCTACCTGCGCGTGATCGAGCCGGGAGACATCCGGGCCTGTGACCCCGTCGACATCGTCCACCGGCCCGACCACGACGTGACCGTCGCGCTCGCCTTCCGCGCGATGACGCTCGAACCGGACCTCCTGCCGCGACTGCTGGTCGCCGACGCGCTGATCGAGGAGGGCAGGGAACTGGCCCGCAGACGCACGACCACCTAGGTGATCGGCGCCAGGGAACCGCTCACAGCCGACCCGGGCGGCGCGTGGCCGTCCCCCGCCCGCCCGGCGCCGCGAAGCAGCGGAGGGTCACCGTCTGCCGCGGCCCCCACCGCTGCTCCCGGTCGCCGAGGTGCCGCCAGCCCAGGCGGCGGTAGAGGGCGACCGCCGCGGTGTCGGTGGAGAGCACGTCGAGGACCGGATGCCGTCCCGCCGCGGCGGCCTCGGCGGTGAGGTGCTCCAGCAGGGCCGCGCCCGCGCCGAGGCCGCGGGCGGCGGGGGAGACGAAGAGACGGTTCACCACCACCGCGCCGGTCCGGTCGCCGCCCCACAGGCCGGGCGCCAGGTCGTCCTCGGCCGGGCGGGAGAGCGCGGCGTGGCCCACGACCAGGCCGTCGCGCTCCGCCACCCACGCCCCCACCAGCGAGGGCGGGCTGAGCCAGGCCGCGGGGTCGGCCGGCCAGTTCAACGGGTAACCGTCCCGCTCGTGCACGGTGCGCAGCGCCGCGGCGCAGGCGGGCAGATCGGCGTCGGTGCGTTCTCTCGGCTTCAGTGCCGTCATCGCGAGGCATCCAGGTCGGACCGGCGGCCCAACGTACCGCCTGCCGCGCGGTCTCTTCGCCCGGGCGCTGCCCGACGACCTGGGGTTCTGCCGCGGCAAGCTCAGAAGCCACTCAAGTCCGTGGACGGTACATCTGTGCCCTTCGTAGGGTGACGATCATGCCTGACATATCGCTGACCGCCGTCGTCCTGCTCTGCGTCGCCGCACTGGCGGCCGGATGGATAGACGCCGTGGTCGGCGGCGGCGGGCTCCTGCTGCTGCCCGCGCTGCTGCTCGGCCTCCCGGCCGGCGGTCAGGCCGCGCAGTTCGCGCTGGGGACCAACAAGGCGGTGGGCATCGTCGGCACCACCGGCGCGGCAGTCACCTACGCCCGCCGCACCCCCGTGGACGTCGGCACCGCGGTGAAGATCGGGCTCGCCGCCCTTGCCGGGGCCGGCGGCGGCGCGCTGGTGGCGGCGGCGCTCAGCAAGGACGTGCTGACGCCGGTGGTGATGGTGGTGCTGCTGGGCGTCGGCGCCTTCGTTCTCCTGCGGCCGGCGTTCGGCACCGTGCCTTCGGCCGAGCCGGTCTCCCGGCGGCGGGTGCTGGCCGCGATCGGCATCGGCGGCGTCGGCATCGGCTTCTACGACGGCCTGATCGGCCCGGGCACCGGCACCTTCCTGGTGCTGGCGCTCACCGCGATCCTCCACCTCGACCTGGTCCGCGCCTCGGCCACCGCGAAGATCGTCAACTGCTGCACCAACGCCGGGGCGCTGGCCATGTTCGCCTGGAAGGGCACCGTCTTCTGGCAGCTGGCCGCGCTGATGGCCGTCTTCAACCTGGCCGGCGGCATGCTCGGCGCCCGCACCGCCCTCAAGCGCGGCAGCGGCTTCGTCCGCGTGGTGCTGCTCACCGTCGTCTTCGCGCTGGTCGTCAAGATGGCGTACGACCAGTGGCTGGCCTGAGCCGCCCATGTCCACGCCCTGGGCCCCGGGCCTGGGCGTACAGCCCTGAGCCGTCGGCAACGCTCAGGGGCACGGCACCTGCCTCGGTTACCTGGGCGGGTCCTCGCCCGTGAGCCCGTCGACGGATTCGCGGATGAGGTCGGCGTGACCGGCGTGGCGGGCGTACTCCTCGACGAGGTCGAGAAGGATCCGGCGGAGGTTGGGGCGTTCGCCGGCACGGGTGGTGTGGGCGCCGAGCTGGTCCAGCCCACCCGTGGCGAGCGCCTCGTCGACGACGGCACGGGAGCGGGCGACCGATGCCTGCCAGAGAGCGCGCAGTTCCTCGGGGGTGTCCTCCGCGGCCGAGCGGTAGTCCCAGTCGGGGGCGCTGTCCCAGTCGACGTCGCTCCAGGGAGCACCGACCGGGGAGCCGAGCCACAGGCGGGCGAAGTGGCTGTCCTCGACGTGCGCCAGGTGCTTGAGGAGGCCGCCGAGCGTGACGGCGGACGGGCCGAGGGTGGCGCGGAGGCCGGAGGCGTCCAGGCCGGAGCACTTCCAGGCCAGGGTGGCCCGCTGCCGTTCGAGGGCGCCGAGGACGGCTGCCGCCTCGGTGCCGGCGAGGGGAGGTTCCGGCCACGCTTCGACGGTGCTCTCAGTCATGGCCGCAGACCTTGACCGAGGGAACCGACAAGGGCAGTGGGCTCAGGCGTCCAGGCGTTCCGTGGTGATGGTGAAGCCCGCCGCGCGGAGCCGCTCGGCGAGGGCGTCGGCCATGGCGGTGGCCGGGGTGAGGACGCCGGCGGTGGCGGGGAGCCGTTCCCCGTCGAGGGCGAGCGCGAGGCCGCTCTCGCCGAGCATCACCGCCGTGGCCTGATAGCCCGGATCCCCCTGGGCGGCGAACACGGCCCGGTAGCGGGCCCCGGTGGTGCTGCGGGTGACCGTGGTCATGGTGAAGTGCCCGTTCGCGCGGGCCTTCGCGTCCGGCCCGGTGCCGGGCTTGGGCGCGACGCGGCGCAGCAGCCGCAGGCCCGGGCCGCGGGCGACCAGGGGCCCGCCCGCCTGGAACGCCGCCAACGCCGCGGCGACGCCCGCCGCCACGACCGGCGCCGCCGGTGACTTCCCGGTCCACATGACCTCGCCGTAGCGGAAGTCGCGGCCGTACGCCCAGTCGAGCAGGGCGGCGCTGCGGCGCACGATCTTCGTGTTGTGCGAGGCCATGATGAAGGTGGTGACCCACCCGGGCATGCCGGGGACGACGTCGGTGGCCCGGCGCAGCGCGTGGTCCTTCTGGGCGCCGAGGTCGGGCTCGCGCCCGCGGTCGGGGCTGAGGGCGTAGGGGTCGGCGAGGACCCGACCCAGCGACCGGTCGGCGGCGACGGCCTCCAACTGGGTGATGCCGGAGTCGACGGTGCCGCCGCTCATGCCGCCCTTGAGGGCCGCCACCAGCGTGGTGCCGGTCATCCGTCCGGCGTCGTCGTCGGCCAGCCTGCGGTGGAGCAGGTAGGCGTTCAGGTCCGAGGGGACCGAGTCGAACCCGCACGAGTTGACGATCTTCGCGCCGGACGCGGCGGCGACCTCGTGGAACCGGTCGGCGCACTCGCGCACGAAGAGCGGCTCCCCGGTGAGGTCGGCGTAGTGGGTCCCCGCCTTCGCGCAGGCCTCCACCAGCGGCAGACCGTAGCGGGCGTAGGGACCGACCGTGGTCACGACGACCCTGGTCCGCTCCGCCATCGCCGCCAGGTCGGCGGGATCGCCCGCGTCGGCGACGATCGTCCGCCAGGTGGAGGCGCCGTCGCCGAGCGTCCGCAGGAGGGCGTCCAGCTTCTCCGGCGAGCGGCCCGCCAGCGCGATCCGGGTACCGGCGGGGGCGGCCCGTGCCAGGTACTCGGCGGTGAGCGCCCCCACGAAGCCGGTGGCGCCGTACAGCACCAGGTCGAACTCTCGCCCGCTCATGCGCTGTGCTCCGTTTCCTCGCCCGCGGCCGGTCGCGGGCGGGTGGTGGGGGTTGCCGGTCCGGTCCACGGAGTTTTCCACGGCACGGCGCTCCCGGTCACCCCCGCCGCGGGCCGGGACGCCTGGAGCGGTCCCTCCGGGGTGAGGGGCGTCGCGCCCGGAGGGGTCAGGGGCGCGCGGTGGTCGGCGACGGACAGCGGAGGTGTCCGGCGCTCCCGTCGCTCTCGCCCGGCGATGCGGGAGTGCCGCCGACTCCCGCGCCCCTGCACCAACGAGGTAACCGGCAGGCGCGCCGCGGCGCTTGCCGAGGTGACGTCGGCGCGAGGCCGCTTTGTCCGCGCCGCCCGGTGTATGCGCAGCTCACGCGTGGCGGCGGGCGCGGTGACGGGCCGTGCGGGCCGGTCGGCGAACGGGTGAGGTCGCGGCGCGGGACAATGACCGTGACCGGAGCGAGGACCGCGCACCCGCGGAGGGACGACGACCATGGCCGAGTGGCTGACCGTGCTCACCACCATCGACTCCCCGGAGAAGGCGCAGGCGCTCGCACGGGGCGCCGTGGAGGCGCGGGTCGCCGCCTGCGCGCAGATCGCCGGGCCGGTGACCTCGGTGTACCGCTGGCAGGGCGTGGTGGAGACCGCTTCGGAGTGGCAGGTGCTGTTCAAGACCACGGCCGGCCGCTACGAGGCGCTGGAGGCGCACCTGCGCGCGGCGCACGACTACGAGACGCCGGAGATCATCGCCACGCCCGTGGTGCGGGGCGACGCGGCGTACCTGCGGTGGATCGAGGACGAGACGACACCCGAGGCGGGGACGGGGACGGGGCCTGGGGCGGGCGCGGGGACCGGGGCGGCCGGATGAGCCCGCGGACCGAGCGGCTTCCCGTCTTCGTCTACGGCACGCTCCGCCCGGGCGGGCTGTACCACCCCTCGTACCTCCTCGGCCGCACCACCGCCGAGGAGCCCGCCACCCTGAGCGGCGTCGTCCTGCACGAGGGGCCCGGCTATCCGTACGCACTGGAGGAGGACGACGCCGGGCCCGGAGCCGGGAGGGCCGCCGACGTGGAGCCCGGCGTCGTCCGCGGGGACCTGATGACCCTCGCCGAGGACGTCTACGCGCGGATGCTGGACGCGCTGGACCAGCTGGAGGAGTACCGTCCCGGCGACCCCTCCAGCCTCTACCTCCGCGCGGTCCGCGAGGTCACCCGCACCCGCGACGGGGCGAGGGTCCTCGCCTGGGTCTACCTCGCAGCCCCGCGCCTGGCCGCCCGGCTGCGCGCCGAGGGGCGCGTCATCGCGGGCGGCGACTGGTTCACCCGCTGACCGGCCACCGGTCGGCTCTCGACGCCCGCGGTCCGCGCCCACGGGCGGGTCGGTATGCGTACGGTCTGTCGAATCGGCGCCGCCCGTCCGACGGAGAGGCGTACCGACCAGACGCACAGTCAAGGAGTCCCGCCATGGCCCAGTACGCGATCCTCATCTTCGACGACCCCACGGCCGGCGACTACAGCCCCGAGCAGCAGGCGGCGAGCAAGCGGCACGCCGACGACCTCATCGACTCCGGCACCATGATCGCGGCGTACGCGCTGCATTCGGCCGACACCGCCACCTCGTTGCGCGGCGACGTGGTCACCGACGGCCCCTTCATCGACTCCAGGGAAGTCGTCGCCGGCATCTGCGTCATCGAGGCTCCCGACCTGGACGCCGCCCTGGAGCTGGCGCGCCACAACCCCGCCGTCCGGTGGGGCCGCGGCGGTGTCGAGGTACGGCCCGTCGCGGGCGGTGTCGCGCCCATCGCCCGATGACGGCCACGACGGCCACGACGGCCACGACGGCGATGACGGAGGCGACGGCCACGACGGACGCGAGGCGGGCGGTCGCCGACGCGCACCGGCGCGAGTGGGCCCTCGTGCTCGCCGCGACGGTGCGCGTCGCCCGCGACCTGGACCTGGCCGAGGAGTGCGTACAGGAGGCGTACACCGCGGCGCTCACGACCTGGGAGCGTGACGGGGTCCCGGGCAACCCCGCGGCCTGGCTCACCACCGCGGCCAAGCGCCGGGCGATGGACGCGATCCGCCGCGAGCGGACGTTCCGCTCGAAACTGCCGCTGCTGGTCGAGCCGGATGAGGCCGTGGACGAGCCCGCCGTGGACGAGCAAGACCAGAGGCAGGCCGTGGACCCGGAGGATGTCGTCCCCGACGAACGCCTGCGGCTCGTCTTCACCTGCTGCCATCCCGCACTCGCCCAGGAGGCGCAACTCGCACTGACGCTGCGGCTGGTGTGCGGGCTGCCGACACCGGACGTCGCCCGGGCGCTGTTGGTGTCGGAGCAGACCATGGCCGCCCGCATCACCCGGGCGAAGAAGAAGATCTCCACCGCCCGCATCCCGTTTCGGGTGCCGCGCCCGGCGGAGCTGCCGAACCGGCTGACGGCCGTGCTCGGCGTGATCCATCTGCTGTTCACCGCCGGGCACACGGCCCCCTCGGGCCCCGCGCTCATGCGCCCCGACCTGGTCGACCGCGCGCTGCGCCTGGCCCGCACCCTGCGGGACCTGATGCCCGACGAGCCCGAGGTCCATGGGCTGCTGGCGCTGATCCTGGTCACCGACGCCCGGCGCGCCACCCGCACCGGCGCGAACGGCCGGCTGCTGCGGCTCGAGGAGCAGGACCGCTCGCTGTGGGACCGCGCCGCGCTGACCGAGGCGCACGAGTTGATCATGGCCGCCCTGCGCGGCGGCCGCGCAGGGCGGTACACCCTGCAGGCGGCGATCGCCTCGCTGTACGCCGAGGCGCCGGGATACGAGGAGACGGACTGGCAGCAGATCGTGGCCCTCTACGACAGGCTGCTGTCGCTGTGGCCCTCGCCGGTCGTGGCGCTGAACCGGACCGTGCCGCTGTCGATGGCCCACGGACCGACGGCCGCGCTGGCGCAGGTCGAGGCACTGGAGCGGGACGGCCGCCTCTCCCGCCACCACTACCTGCCGGCGATCAAGGCGGACCTGCTGCAACGCCTCGGCCGTGCGGACGAGGCGGCGGCCGCCTACCGGCAGGCGCTGGAGCTGACCGGCAACGAGGCCGAGAAGGAGTTCCTCACCGCACGCCTCGCCGAACAGGAGTTCCGGCCGGGGGCCGCGGGCCGGGGTACCGGCGGCGGTCGGGCAACGACCGACGTCTGAGCGAGGGCGGCGCCGGTTCACCCGCCGAGCGGCCACCGGTTCACCCGCCGAGCACTCAGGCCCGCTCCACGCGGACCGCGCAGGTCTTGAACTCCGGCATGCGGGAGACCGGGTCCAGCGCCGGGTTGGTGAGGGTGTTGACGCGGCCCTCGCCGTACCAGTGGAACGGCATGAAGACCGTGTCCGGCCGGATCGCCCCGGTGACCCGCGCCGGGGCCACCGCGCGGCCGCGCCGGGAGACCACGGCGAGCCGGTCGCCCTCCGCGACCCCCAGCCGCTCCGCCAGCCGTGGGTGCAGCTCGACGAACGGGCCGGGCGCGGCCGCGTTCAGCTCGGCGACGCGGCGGGTCTGCGCGCCCGACTGGTACTGCGAGACCACCCGCCCGGTGGTGAGCAGCAGCGGGTACTCCTCGTCGGGCTCCTCCGCGGAGGCCCGGTGGACGACCGGCACGAAACGGGCCCGGCCGTCCGGGTGCGCGAACCGGTCGAGGAACAGCCGCGGCGTGCCGGGGTGCGGGGCGGTGCCGCCGTCGCCGAGCCGGACGTCACCGGCACTTCCGCCGTCCCCGCCATCTCCGTCGTCGACCCGCTCCGGCGCGGGCCAGAACACGCCGTTCTCCTCCGCCAGCCGCCGGTAGGTGATGCCCGAGTAGTCCGCGAGGCCGCCCGCGCTCGCCCGGCGGAGCTCCTCGAAGACCTCCTCGGGGTCGTCGGAGAACCCCTTCTCCACCCCGAGCCGGGCGGCCAGCTCCCGCATCACGTACAGGTCGCTGCGCACCCCGGCGGGCGGGGCCAGCGCCTGCCGCCGCAGCAGCACCCTGCCCTCCAGGTTGGTGGTGGTGCCGGTCTCCTCCGCCCACTGGGTCACCGGCAGCACCACGTCGGCCAGCGCCGCCGTCTCGGAGAGCACCACGTCGGCCACGGCGAGGAAGTCCAGCGAGCGGATCCGCTCCTCGACGTGCGCGGCGCGCGGCGCGGAGACCACCGGGTTGGACCCCATCAGCAGCAGGGTGCGGACGTCGGTGCCGAGGGCGTCCAGCAGCTCGTAGGCGCTGCGGCCCGGCCCCGGCAGCGAGTCCGGGTCCACGCCCCACACGCCCGCCACGTGACGCCGCGCCTCCGGGTCGTCCAGCTTGCGGTAGCCGGGCAACTGGTCGGCCTTCTGGCCGTGTTCGCGGCCGCCCTGGCCGTTGCCCTGGCCGGTGAGGCAGCCGTAGCCGGAGTAGGGGCGTCCGGGACGGCCGGTGGCCAGGCAGAGGTTGATCCACGCGCCGACCGTGTCGGTCCCCTTGGACTGCTGCTCCGGGCCGCGCGCCGTGAGCACCATCGCCGCCTCCGGCTCGCAGAACATCCGTACCGCCTCGCGCAGTTGCGGCACGGGCACGCCGGTGATCCGCTCCACGTACTCCGGCCAGTGCGCCATCGCCGCGGCCCGGGCCTCCTCCCAGCCGGTGGTCCGCTCCGCGATGTACGCCTCGTCGGTCCGCCCCTCGGCGACCACCAGGTGCAACAGGCCGAGCGCCAGGGCGAGATCGGTGCCCGGGCGGGGCGCCAGGTGCAGGTCGGCCTGCTCGGCGGTGCGGGTGCGGCGCGGGTCGATCACGATCAGCGTGCCGCCGTTGTCGCGCAGTTCGGTGAAGTAGCGCAGCGACGGCGGCATGGTCTCGGCCGGGTTGGAGCCGACCAGGATCACGCACCCGGTGCGCGGGACGTCCTCCAGCGGGAACGGCAGGCCGCGGTCCACGCCGAACGCCTTGGTCCCGGCGGCCGCGGCGGAGGACATGCAGAACCGGCCGTTGTAGTCGATCTGTGAGGTGCCGAGCGCCACCCGGGCGAACTTGCCCAGCGTGTACGCCTTCTCGTTGGTGAGCCCGCCGCCGCCGAAGACGCCCAGCGCGTCCGCGCCGTGCTCGGCGCGGGTGCGCAGCAGGGCGCCGGCGACCCGGTCCAGGGCCTCGTCCCAGCTCGCCGGCGTCAGCTCGCCGTCGGCGCCGCGCACCAGCGGCTCGGTCAGCCGCGCCGCGCGCTCCAGCACGGCCGGGGCGGTGCGGCCCTTGCCGCACAGCGCGCCCCGGTTCACCGGGAAGTCCGCGCGCTCCAGCACCTGGACTCCGCCCCCCTCGGCGGGGGCCAGGTTCATGCCGCACTGCAGGGCGCAGTACGGGCAGTGGGTGGGCGTGGACGCGGCGGTGTTCTGCATACCGACCAGCGTGCGCGGGAGCTGTTACGAGGCCCGTCGTCGCCGGTTACGCGGCCGGGACGGTGACCTCCCGGCCCGGCCCGCCCCGCTGTGAGGGCCCTCCCTCCCCCGGCGCGAGGGCCTTGTCCCACCCGGGGCGAGGGCCGCGGCTCACTCCGGTGCGAGGGCCGCGCCTCACCCCGCTGCGAGGGCCTTCTCGACACCCTTCTCGCGGGGCCCGAGGAAGTGCGGGTCCGGCTCGAGGAGGGCGTCGAGCCCGGCCTTGCCCGCCGCGAGGGTCTCCCGGACGACGCCGTAGTACCAGACGGCGTCGTGCCGGTCACCGGTGGCGGCCACGCCGTAGGAGGCGATCCCCGCCTCCTCGCACAGCGCCACCGCCCGGCGGACGTGGAAGCCCTGGCTGATCAGGACCGCCTCGTCCACGCCGAAGATCCGCTTCGCCCGGGCGCAGGAGTCCCAGGTGTCGAAGCCGGCGTAGTCGCTGACGATCCGCGAGCCGGGCACACCGCGCTCCACCAGGTAGGCGCGCATCGCGTCCGGCTCGTCGTACTCCTCGCGGCTGTTGTCGCCGGTGACCAGGACGACCCGGACGCGGCCGTCCGCGTAGAGCGCGGCCGCGGTGTCCAGGCGGTGCGCCAGATAGGGGGAGGGCTCGCCGTCCCACAGCCCGGCGCCGAACACCACCGCGACGTCGGTGCGCGGCGCCTCCTCGGGGGAGCGGAGGCGGTCGTCCGCCGCCGTCCACACCCACGCGTAGGGCAGCAGCGCCAGCGCGCACACGGCCACCGCCGCGCGCACCAACCGCCGCCGGCCGGCCGTCGTCCGCGGCCACGCCCTGCGCGCCGCCGCCCGCGCTCCCCACCGCACCCGCGGCAGGATCCCGGGCATCGCCTGCCGCGGTGCGCGCGGCGTCTCGTGTCGTTTCCCCACGTCGTCCCACACGCCCGGAGGCGTCGGGGTGGTTCCCCCACGCCGCTCACACCGGGTGCGGGACAGCTGTGATCGGAGGGAAAACAAGGCGGACGCCGGGCGGCAACCGGGCGGCAACGTGCCCGGGGGAGGATCGGTGGCATGTCCGAGACCTCACGCCCCGCCCTCGTGCTCGTGCCGCACGGCAGCCGCGACCCCCGGGCCCTGGCCACCGCGCGGGCCCTGGCCGGCCTGGTGCGCGCGGCGCGGCCCGGCCTCGACGTCCGGCTCGGGCACATCGAGCTGAACGAGCCGCTGCTGGCCGACACCCTCGGCGCCCTCGGCGGCACGCCCGCGGTGCTGGTGCCGCTGCTGCTGGGCCGCGGACACCACGTCAAGCGGGACATCCCGCGGACCGTCGCGGCGCACGCCACCGGCCCGGTCCGCCTCGCGCCCGCCCTGGGGCCGCACCCGCTGCTGGTGCGCGCCCTGCACCGGCGACTCGTCGAGGCGGGCTGGCCCGAGGCCCCGGGCGCGGTGACCGCCCGGCACGGCGTGGTCCTCGCCGCCTCCGGCTCCCGCGACCCCGACGGGGCCGTGGACACCCGCCGCACCGCCGCCACGCTGTCCGCCCGCCTGGGCGTGCCGGTGGTCCCCGCCTACGCCTCCGCCGCCCCCTCCGTCGCCGAGGCGGTCGCCGCGCTGACCGCCCGGGGCCGCACCGAGGTGGCCGTCGCCTCCTACTTCACCGCCCCCGGACGCTTCCACACCGAGACCGCCGAGGCCGCCCCCGGCATCGTGGCCGCGCCGCTCGGCGCCCACCCCGACGTCGTCCGCCTGGTGCTGCGACGTCACGACGAGGCGGCCGCCACCGCCGCGCGGACGCGCCCCGCGCTCGCCGCGGCGTAGGGCCCGTCCGCCGGGCAGGACCTGGCCGACACGAGGCGGCTGTCGCCCGCACCAATTACTGTCGTCGACATGGCAGGCAACGAACCGACCGCCGGATACGACGAGGCAGCCGTCGAGCGCTGGGCCCCGGAACCCGACAAGCGCCCCGGACGCACCGCCTTCCAGCGGGACCGCGCCCGGGTGCTGCACTCCGCCGCGCTGCGCAGGCTCGCCGGGAAGACCCAGGTCGTCACCCCGGGAACCGTCCGCCTCTGGGACGCCAGCCCCCGCACCCGGCTCACCCACTCGCTGGAGTGCGCCCAGGTCGGCCGGGAGCTGGGCGCGGCCCTCGGCTGCGACCCCGACCTGGTGGAGGCCGCGTGCCTCTCCCACGACCTGGGCCACCCGCCGTTCGGGCACAACGGCGAGCAGGTGCTGGACGAGTTCGCCGCCGACTGCGGCGGCTTCGAGGGCAACGCGCAGTCGCTGCGGCTGCTCACCCGCCTGGAGCCCAAGCGGTTCGTCACCGACCGCACCACCGGCGAGATGACCAGCGTCGGCCTCAACCTGAGCCGGGCCGCGCTGGACGCCGCCGCCAAGTACCCCTGGCCGCGCGGCGGTCACCCGGCCGGTCCCGCCTTCCGCAAGTTCGGCGTCTACGAGGACGACCGCCGGATCTTCGACTGGGTCCGGGCCGACGCGCCCGCCCGCGACCGGGTCTGCTTCGAGGCGCAGGTGATGGACTGGGCCGACGACGTCGCCTACTCCGTCCACGACGTCGAGGACGGGCTGCACGCCGGTCACATCCAGCCGTCCCGGCTGCACAGCGCCGCCGACCGGCGCGAGATCTTCACGGTGGCGGTGCTGGACGCCCGGTACGTGCCCGCCGACACCGACCCGGAGGAACTCGGCGCGGCCCTCGACCGGCTCCAGGCCCAGGAGTGGTGGCCGCACGGCTACGACGGCAGCGCCGTCGACCAGGCCCGGCTCAAGGACGCCACCAGCCAGCTGATCGGACGGTTCTGCACCGCCGCCGAGACGGCGACCCGGGCCGCCTACGGTGACGGCCGTCTGACCCGGTACAAGGCGCAGCTGGTGGTGCCGCGGACCACCCGGATGGAGTGCGCGGTGCTCAAGGCCGTCGCCGACCTGTACGTGATGCAGCGGGCCGAGCAGGAACGGCTGCGCGCCGACCAGCGGGTGGTCGTCGCCGAGCTGGCGGAGGCGCTCACGGCGCGGGCGCCGGAGGGGCTGGACCCGCAGTTCGCGGCGCTGTTCGACGCCGCCGCGGACGACCGGGCGCGCAAGCGGGTGATCGTCGACCAGATCGCCTCCCTCACCGACGCCTCGGCCCGGGCCCTGCACACCCGCCTCACCATGCAGGCCTGACGCCCGCCCGCGCCCGGAGGGCCGGCCCCGGCCGAAGGGCCCGCCCTCCCCGCGGCAGAAGGGCCCGTCCCGGCCGAAACGGTCCGTTACCGCCGGGACAAGGACCGCGTGGCCTCTTCGGCAGGTTCTCTCCGGGCACTAGCCTCCGTGCGGGACGCTCATCCGGCACCACCGGAGAAGGAGGCACATCGTGGTCGACGCGGACCAGACGTTCGTCATCGTCGGAGGAGGCCTGGCCGGCGCCAAGGCGGCGGAGACGCTGCGCGCCGAAGGCTTCCGCGGGCGGGTGATACTGATCAGCGACGAACGGGACCATCCCTACGAGCGGCCCCCGTTGTCCAAGGGCTACCTGCTCGGTTCCGCGGACCGCGACAGCGCGCTCGTGCACGAGGCGGCCTGGTACGCCGCCCACGACATCGAGCTGCACCTCGGGCAGACCGTGGACGCGCTCGACACAGCGGCCCGCACCGTGCGCCTGGGGGACGACGGCACGCTCGTCCCCTACGACCGGCTGCTGCTGGCCACCGGCGCCGAGCCGCGCCGGCTGGACGTGCCGGGCACCGACCTGGCGGGCGTCCACCACCTGCGGCGGTTCGCGCACGCCGAGCGGCTCAAGGGCGTGCTGGCCGCGCTGGGCCGCGACAACGGGCACCTGCTGATCGCCGGGGCCGGCTGGATCGGCCTGGAGGTCGCCGCCGCGGGACGGCACTACGGGGCCGAGGTCACCGTCGTCGAGCCCGCTCCCACCCCCCTGTACGGGGTGCTGGGCCCGGAGCTGGGCAACGTCTTCGCCGAGCTCCACCGCGAGCACGGGGTGCGGTTCCAGTTCGGGGCGAAGCTCACCGAGATCGTCGGCCAGGACGGGCTGGTCCTGGCCGCGCGGACCGAGGACGGCGAGGAGCACCCGGCGCACGCCGTGCTCGCCGCGATCGGCGCGGCCCCCAGGACCGCACTGGCGGAGTCGGCCGGACTCGAGCTGGCGCCCCGCGAGCTGGGCGGCGGCATCGCGGTCGACGCCTCGCTGCGCACCTCCGACCCGCACGTCTTCGCGGCCGGCGACGTCGCCGCGTTCCCGCACCCGCTGTTCGGCGCCCGGCTGCGGGTGGAGCACTGGGCCAACGCCCTCAACGGCGGACCGGCGGCCGCCCGGGCCATGCTGGGGCGGGAGGTCGTCTACGACCGGGTCCCGTACTTCTTCTCCGACCAGTACGACCTGGGCATGGAGTACTCCGGGTGGGCCCCGCCGGGCGCCTACGACCAGGTGGTCATCCGGGGCGACGCCGGCAAGCGCGAGTTCATCGCGTTCTGGCTGAAGGACGGCCGCGTCCTGGCCGGGATGAACGTCAACGTGTGGGACGTCACGCCCGCGATCCAGGACCTGATCCGCGGCGGCGCGCCCGTGGACCCGGACGCCCTGTCCGACCCCCGCGTCGCCCTGGACGCGCTCGTCGCCTGACCCCGCGGGGCCCGGGACCCGCCGGTCCCGCCCGTGCCGCCGCCCGCGGCGCGGGCGGGACCGACGGGCGGTCCGGCGGGCGGTGGAGCCGCGACGTCGGCGCACGCCCGTACAATTTGCACGTGGCTGGCGGCGGCAGGATCAACGACGAGGACGTGAAGGCGGTTCGGGACGCGGTCCCGATCGACTCCGTCGTGTCGGAGTACCTCCAGCTGAAGAACGCCGGCGGCGGCAACCTCAAGGGCCTGTGCCCGTTCCACGACGAGAAGTCCCCGTCGTTCCAGGTCAGCCCCGCCAAGGGCCTCTTCCACTGCTTCGGCTGCCAGGAGGGCGGCGACACCATCACGTTCGTGATGAAGGTCGACCACCTCACCTTCTCGGAGGCCGTCGAGCGCCTGGCCGGCCAGGCGGGCATCACGCTCCGCTACGAGGAGGGCGGCTACAACCCCTCCCACCAGCGCGGCGAGCGCATCCGCCTGATCGAGGCGCACAAGATCGCCGCCCAGTTCTACGCCGAGCAGCTGGCCACCAGCCCCGAGGCGGACACCGGCCGCGCCTTCCTCGCCGAGCGAGGCTTCGACCAGGCCGCCGCCGAGCACTTCAACGTCGGCTACAGCCCCCAGGGCTGGGACCACCTCACCCGCTACCTGCGCGGCAAGGGGTTCAGCGACAAGGAGATCCTCACCTCCGGCCTCGCCCAGGAGGGCCGCCGCGGCCCCATCGACCGCTTCCGCGGCCGCCTGATGTGGCCGATCCGCGACATCGGCGGCGAGGTCGTCGGCTTCGGCGCCCGCAAGCTCTACGAGTCGGACAACGGGCCCAAGTACCTCAACACCCCCGACACGCCGGTCTACCGCAAGTCGCAGGTCCTCTACGGCATCGACCTCGCCAAGAAGGACATCGCCAAGACCAGCCGGGCCGTGGTCGTCGAGGGCTACACCGACGTCATGGCCTGCCACCTCGCCGGGGTGACCACCGCGATAGCCACCTGCGGCACCGCCTTCGGCGGCGACCACATCAAGATCCTCCGCCGGCTGCTGATGGACAACGGCACCTCGCGGGTGATCTTCACCTTCGACGGCGACTCCGCGGGCCAGAAGGCCGCGCTGCGCGCTTTCGAGGACGACCAGAAGTTCGCCGCCGAGACCTACATCGCCATCGCGCCCGACGGCATGGACCCCTGCGAGCTGCGCCTGGCCAAGGGCGACGACGCCGTCGCCGACCTGGTGCAGCCGCGCACCCCGCTCTTCGAGTTCGCGCTGCGCCAGATCGTGGCCCGCTACGACCTGGACACCCCGGCCGGCCGGGCCGCGGCGCTGGACGAGGCCGCCCCGGTGGTCGCTAAGATCAAGAACGTGGGCGCGCAGCACGAGGTGGCGGTGCAGCTCGCCGGCATGCTCGGCATCCTGGACACCCAGTTCGTGGTGCGCCGGGTCGCCCAGATCGCCCGCTGGGCCCGCGACCGCGGCGGCCGCGGGCCCGCGCCCGAGAACGGCCGCCAGCCGCAGAACGGCCCGCGCCACCCGCAGGACGGCCCGGGCGCCGCCCATGCCGGCCCCGCCGCGCAGGGCTCCCGCGGGCCCTCGGGCGCCCCCCTCAACCTGCGCAACCCGGTGCACGCCACCGAGCGCGAGCTGATCAAGCTCGCCCTGCAGCGGCCCGAGCTGGTCTCCCCGGCCTTCGACGCGTACGGCGTCGACGAGTTCACCGCACCGCCCTACGCGGCGGTGCGCCAGGCCGTCATGGACGCGGGCGGCGCCGACGCCGGAGCCCGGGACCCGCAGGAGTACCTGATCCGGGTCCGCGACGCCGCCCCCGACGACACCGTCCGCTCCATGGTCACCGAGCTGGCCGTCGAGGCGATCATGGTGCGCCGCCCGGTCGACGAGAACTACGCGGGGGAGCAGCTGGTCGCCGTCCGCCGCCGCGCGGTGGACCGCCGCATCCAGGAGGTCCAGTCCAGCCTGGCCCGCCTGGGCCACCAGGGCGACCCCGCCCAGCTCACCGCCGTGCAGAACGAGTTGTGGGTGCTCCAGCAGTACGGCCAGGCGCTGCGGGAGCGGGGGGCCGCGGCGCTCTAGGCGTGTCGCTCACGAGCGCCGTCGACGCCCGCACCCTCGGTGGTGACGGCCGTGCGGTTCACCCCATCCACTTGGGGAATTCGCAGGTCACCCAGACGCGTACGTCGGCGTCCTCGGCGCCGGTGTTGGTGAACAGCTGCTCCGAGGGACGCTGCCACACCGGATAGACGTTGCTGCCGGTGGCGTGGACGCCCGACGCCGGGTCGACGGCGGCTCCGCCGATGGCGGCCATCCCTTCCGCCCAGGGGCAGAACCCCTGGGGAATCTCCACCGCGTAGTTCTCCGCCCCCGCGGGGACGGTCCCGGTGAACTCCATGACCTCGAAGTAGGGCGGCAACTCCGGCCCGGGCGGGCCGGGTTCACCTTGTTCGCCTTGCGGTCCGGCGGGACCTGTCTCGCCCTGGGGTCCTGCGGGTCCGGCGGGTCCTGTGGCGCCGGGTTCGCCTTGTTCGCCCTGGGGTCCGGCGGGGCCTGTTTCGCCCTGGGGTCCGGCGGGTCCTGTGGCGCCGGGTTCGCCTTGTTCGCCCTGGGGTCCGGCGGGCCCTGTTTCGCCTTGGGGTCCGGCGGGTCCGGCGGGTCCGGTGGCGCCGGGTTCGCCCTGTTCGCCCTGTTCGCCCTGCAGCCCTGCCGGGCCGGGGTCGCCCTGGGGCCCAACGGGTCCTGCCGGGCCGGGTTCGCCCTGCTCACCGGGTTCCCCCTGGGGTCCGGGAGGCCCGGCGGGGCCGGTTTCTCCCGGTTCCCCCTGCTCCCCTTGCGGCCCTTCCGGACCTGCGGGACCTGCGGGCCCTCCGGGTCCGGGCGGCCCCGCAGGCCCCGGAGGCCCCGGCGGTCCCGAGGGCCCCGGCTCACCGCCGCCACCGCCGCCGTAACCGTCGTCGCCGTAGCCTTGGCCGTCCGGACCGGGACCGGACGCCGCCGTCCGCCCCAGGTCGGCGGCGACGGCCTCCGCCGTGCCCAGCGCGAGGCCGGCCAGCAGGCCGGGCACGGCCAGAGCGAGAACCAGCGTGCGCCGTCTGCGTCCTGATATCCCCCGTAGGGCACGTCGCGTCATACGGACTCCTCCATCGGTGGGCACGATCCGAGCACACCCAGAAAAGCACGCATACCTCGCGAAAGGCGCATTACGTGTAGTGTGCGAGTGAAGATCGTGCCTCGCCCACGCGAAGACCTCCGGTTGCGGCGACGAGCGTGCACCGCGACCTGGGACGGCTTCCTCCGCAGCGCCGAGGGACCGGCGCACCCCGGGGTGCCGGTCGTGCCCTCACGCCAACTCCAGTCCCAGCGTGGGCTCCAGGGCGTCGAGCAGCCGGTCGGTGTACTCCTGACGGCGGTCCTCGAACTCCGGATGGTCGACGACGAACTCCTCCCACTGGACGTCCGCCAGCTGCTCGGCCAGGTGCGCGCGCGTCAGGCGCCCCAGGCTCCGCAGGTACGGCCAGTCCTCGCAGCCCTCCAGTACCGGCCGCAGCAACTGCCGCGAGAGCGGCATGCGTTCGGCCAGCAGCACCGCGTCGTAGAGGTCCTTGCCCTGCGGGTACCGGTCGGAGAGCAGCCAGAGCACCTTCCAGGCCAGGGACAGTTCGAGCGTCGCCGCCCGCACCGTGCCGCCGCGGGGCAGCTCCACGGATTCCGGTTCCTGGAGCAGCCTCTCGTTGAAGACGAAGTCCAGCTGCACCGTCCCGCCGGGCAGACCGGACGCCTCCGGCGCCGACCAGGGCAGCACCATGCGGCGGCCGGGCACCCGCTCGTACGTCCAGATGTCCTCCGTCACCGCGCCCCGCGCGTCGAACCGCGGGCAGGCCGCCTCCCAGCCGGACAGCGACTGCGCGGCCCGGGCGATCTCCTCCAGCATCCGGGCCGTGCCGGGGTCCTCCATGGCCCAGGTGTGCGGGACGACCACGAAGTCCAGGTCGCCCGGTTCGCGGGCCTCCGCGCCGAACCGGAGCGCCATCAGCGCGCTGCCGCGCAGCACCAGCGCGTCGGACCACGCGGACCCGGCCACCGCCTCCAGCACCAGGTCCAGCGCCCGTCGCCGCGCGGCACGCCACCGCACACCCCGCCGGGCGTGCTCGAAGCGCGGCTCCGAGGCCCGGTAGGCGTCCGCGCGGTGCTTCATCGCCGGGTCGAAGACAGGGCTCTGGGTCACCCCGTCCGCGTCCACCCAGCTCAGCGTGGCCGGCAGGTCGTAGTACCGGGGGTTCTTCCACGGGTTCCTGGGCGTGCTCATCACACAGGTCCTTCCTGAAGCTCCTCGAGCCATCCCGCGTCCACCGAGGCGTCGCTGTCGTACAGCACGAACTCCCGCTCCACGTCGAGCACTTCCTCCCCCGTCAAGGCCTCGAGCAGCGCGTCCAGCGCCCGTCGCGCGCCTCCCGCGTCCACACCCCGGCACCGCTGGGTGACGAACCGCTCGTGGTGCCGGGGGCCGGTGACCCGCCGAGCGTTCCACGACAGGTGGGCTCCGTGCGGGGCGACCCGGGCCGCCAGGGCCGTCAGGTCGGCGGCGGCGTCCAGACGGAGCTTCACGTGGTGCTCGAAGTGGCGTCCGTCCTCGCAGGGTTCGGGCGGGACCTCCGGGGCCAGCGGGTCGGACTCGACCTTCAGCCGGGCCACCGGGAATCCGTCCGCCTCCAACTCGGCCCGCACCGCGCGGGCCTGGGACAGCTGGCCGGCGTACGAGCCGGCGTCGCGCAGGGTGACCATCGGCTGGGACGGGGTGCGGCCGCGGGCGAGCACCACATGGGTGAGCTTGAGTCCGCGCGCCGCCGACCAGCGGCGCAGCCGGTCCAGCGCGGCGTCGTCCGGGCACCGCACCGTCAGGTGCGCTTCGTAGGAAGAACGGGGCATCCGCTGATCATTACAGAGGGATTTCTGGGGGCGCACATGAGTTTTGCGTCGCCTGGGTAATCAAGCCGTCACGTACCGGTCGCAGAAAGTGGGCGCACGACCCTCGTGAGGGGAGTGTGTCCTACGCCACACTGGGTCCGGCGCCGAGTACCCCGGAGCACGCCCGGCCCGTGACCCACGACGCGGCCGAGCCGCCCGGCGTCACCCCCCGCAGTCGCCCACAGACGCAAGCGCTGCCGCACCCCCAGCAGCGATCACCCTGGAGGTCGCACGCGTGCAGACCCAGACCCTCTCCCACACCGCCGGTCCCTCGCGCGCCCTCGCCGAGGGGGACGCACCGGTCCTGGCGGCGGTGCCCCTGCAGGACCGCGCGGCGCACCACCCCGAGACGCAGGTCCCGTCCCTCGACGAGCCGGCCGAACCGGTGGAACCCGTGGGGCCGCACGACCCCGCCGAGCCGGTGGACGCCGCGGACGTGGCCGAGGCCACGGAGGCCGAGCCGGTGGAGGTGGAGCCGGCCGACCTGGAGGAGCCGGTCGCGACGCGGCGCAAGGCGCAGACCGCGGGCCCCTCGGCCGACCTGTTCCGGCAGTACCTGCGGGAGATAGGCCGCATCCCGCTGCTGAGCGCTGCCGAGGAGGTCGAGCTGGCCCGCCGGGTGGAGGCCGGGCTGTTCGCCGAGGAGAAGCTCGGCCGCACCCCCGACCTGGACAGCCGGCTCGCCCACGACCTGGACCGGCTGGTCGTGCTGGGCCGGCTCGCCAAGCGCCGCCTGATCGAGGCCAACCTCCGGCTGGTCGTCTCCGTCGCCAAGCGGTACGTGGGCCGCGGGCTGACCATGCTGGACCTCGTCCAGGAGGGCAACCTGGGCCTGATCCGCGCGGTGGAGAAGTTCGACTACGCCCGCGGCTACAAGTTCTCGACCTACGCCACCTGGTGGATCCGCCAGGCGATGTCCCGCGCGCTGGCCGACCAGGCCCGCACCATCCGCGTCCCGGTGCACGTCGTCGAACTGATCAACCGCGTGGTGCGGGTGCAGCGCCGCCTGCTCCAGGAGCGGGGCTACGAGCCGACCGCCGACGAGGTCGCCGCCCAGCTGGACCTGACCGCCGAGCGGGTCCGCGAGGTCCTGCGGCTCGCCCAGGAACCGGTGTCCCTGCACGCCCCGGTGGGCGAGGAGGAGGACGTCGCCCTCGGCGACCTCATCGAGGACGGCGACGCCGTCTCCCCGGTCGAGACGGCGTCGTTCATCCTGCTGCGCCAGCACCTGGACGCCGTGCTCTCCACCCTGGGCGAGCGCGAACGCCGCGTGGTGCAGCTGCGCTACGGCCTGGTCGACGGCCGGCCGCGCACCCTGGAGGAGATCGGCCGCCTCTTCGGCGTCACCCGCGAGCGGATCCGCCAGATCGAGTCCAAGACCCTGAGCAAGCTGCGTGACCACACCTTCGCCGAGCAGCTGCGCGGCTACCTCGACTAGACCGTTTCGTTGGGACCAGCGGGTTGACCGGAGGAAGATGCCCGCGATGTGGAGGCCGGCCAGGTGGATGGTCGCCGTCTTCTCGTGGCGGGTGGCGATCCCTCGCCTTGCTTGAGGCGGTTGACGCGCCGCTCGACGGTGTTGCGCTGCTCGTACGTGTCGCGGTCGAAGGTCGGCTGACGCCCGCCTCGGCTGCCGCGCCTGAGCCGGTGGACGTTCTGGTCCGCCCGAACGGGGATGACCGCCCGGATACGGCGGTCAGGAAGAAGGCCGGCGGGCGGCAGCGGCCGTCGGCCGCGAGGTGGATCGTGGTGGTCGGTCCTCCGCGGGACCGGCCGATGGCATGGTCGGCCGGCTCGTCTGCCGAGGCCCGCAGAAAGGGGGCCCCGGCTCGTCTGCCGGGGC
>NZ_JBHTVQ010000075.1:0-29151 GCF_042792855.1 Streptomyces sp. NPDC056600 | reverse complement strand
CCGGAACCGCAGCACGGCCTGGTAGCCGGGGCCCACGGTCGGCTGACCGGTGGGCTGCTGCGGAGAGCCGTACGCCGCCGGCGGCGGGGTGTGCCCACCGGGCGGCGGTCCGGGCGTACCGGGGGGCCGCCCACCGGACCGGTCATGCGTCGTCCGCTCAGGCGGGCGGCGCGGGAGGAGCGGCCGGGCCCTCGGGCGGCGAGGGGGGACCCGCCGGCGGGGCGGAGGGAGGAGCCGCGGGTGGGGCGGACGGCGGAGCCGGGGGAGCGGCGGGCGGGACGGGGGGCGCCATGGGCGGCACGTACGGACCCGTGGGGCCGGCCGGTCCCGTGGGCCCCGTGGCAGGGCCGGGCGGGGCCGTCGGCGCGGTGTGGGGAGCCGTCGGGTGGGTGTACGGAGCTGCCGGGCCGGAGTACGGAGGCGTCGGGCCGGAGTACGGAGGCGTCGGGGCCGTGTACCCGGCGGCCGGGGCCGTCGGGGAAGCCGCACCGGGCGAACCGGGCGGGCCGGGCGGCGTGGCGTAGGAGGCG
This sequence comes from Streptomyces sp. NPDC056600, assembly GCF_042792855.1. Taxonomy (NCBI): domain Bacteria; kingdom Bacillati; phylum Actinomycetota; class Actinomycetes; order Kitasatosporales; family Streptomycetaceae; genus Streptomyces; species Streptomyces sp. NPDC056600. The sequence continues at coordinate 28,621 of NZ_JBHTVQ010000075.1, read as the reverse complement.
AGCAGCGTCTCCGCGAAGTTCTCCCGGCGCAGACGCTGGTCGACGTAGAGCAGCCCGGTGCTGTACGAGCTCAGCGCGAAGGTCAGGAAGTACACGGCGGCCATCACCGCGCCGACCAGCACCACGACCACCACCGCGGCGATCCCCCAGGTCGGATCGGCCCCCTCGGAGAAGCTCGCGGAGGAGGCGAGAGGCACCGTGACGACCATCATCACCAGCATGCAGGCCAGGATCGCCACGTACGCCAGGGCGCCGACGATCATGCCCATCAGGTAGGTGATGCCGAACACGCGCCACCAGTCGCCCTTCACCAGCGCCGCCGAACGGCGCAACGAGGCCACCGGGCCCAGGTCCTCCAGGACGGTGATTGCCGGGGCGAAGATCAGGCGGTAGCCCATCCAGATCATGCCCACGAACGCCGCGCACACCACGAGGAAGCCGACGACCGCGAGTGCCGTGCCCCCGGGGCTCTGCTGCTCGACGCCGACGCCCAGGCAGACGCCGCCCACCACGGCCCCCAGGAAGAACGGCAGGATCACGCACGCCGTGGCCAGCATGGTGCCCAGCACGCGCAGCGTCCGGACGCCGATGCGCTCCCGCAGCACCGACAGGGTGACCTTGCGGCCGACCACGGTCTCCCGGAGCGCGATCATGGGCGCGACGTACACCAGTCCCGGCAGGACCAGCAGCGAGGCCAGGCCGCCGATGACGAACAGCGCCACCAGGGCGGGCGCCGCGGTCTCCGTGTCGCCGGCGCCGAGCAGGACCAGCGGGACGGTGAGGAGCAGGCCGACGCCCAGCATCGTCAACAGCGCGAAGACCAGCAGTTGCAGCCAGGACCGGCCGAACGCCAGGAACGTCCCCTTGATGATGTCGCCCACGCCCAGCGGACGCAGCGGGACGACGCCGGGCTGCGGCGCCCAGACCTGCTGCGCGTAGTACGGGTAGGGCGACTGCGGCGGCACGCCGTACCCGCCGCCGTACGGAGGCTGCTGCGGCGGCCCTCCGTACGGGGGCTGCGGCGGAGGGCCGTACGGAGGCGGCGGCTGGTTGTACGACATTGCGGTGGTGCTCCCCCCTGGGGCGCCACGGAGATGTCGACCGTGGCGCGGTCCTACGTGGCGCGCTTCTACGTGAGCATGGCGAACGTTAGTTCGCCGGGCTCCGGACGGGCATGCCGGGGTCCGGCAGCGAACGCCGCGGGCCGTTGCCCGGACCCGCCCCGTGCCCACCGACGAGGACGCCCGTTCCGTGGACACCGGTTCGCCTCCACGAGCCCGGTCCGGATAGCGTTTCCCCCATGACCGACACGACTGCCTCCCGCGCCACCGGCGCCGTCGCGGCGGGTCTCGCGACCATCGCCGCCGACGGAACCGTTCTCGACACCTGGTTCCCCGCCCCCGCGCTCGCCGACGCCCCCGGCCCGACCGGGACGGAGCGGCTCTCCGCCGAGCGTGCCGTCGAGCTCCTCGGCGAGGGCGCCGCGAAGGCCGTCGGCCCGGACGCCCGCCGCGGCGTCGAGGTGGTCGCGGTCCGCACGGTCATCGGCTCCCTGGAGGACAAGCCGGTCGACGCGCACGACGCCTACCTGCGCCTCCACCTGCTCTCGCACCGCCTGGTCAAGCCGCACGGCCAGTCCCTGGACGGCATCTTCGGCCACCTGGCCAACGTCGCCTGGACCTCGCTCGGCCCGGTCGCCGTCGACGACATCGAGAAGGTGCGCCTCAACGCCCGCGCCGAGGGCCTGCACCTCCAGGTCACCTCCATCGACAAGTTCCCCCGCATGACGGACTACGTCGTGCCCAAGGGCGTGCGCATCGCCGACGCCGACCGGGTCCGCCTCGGCGCGCACCTGGCCGAGGGCACCACCGTGATGCACGAGGGCTTCGTCAACTTCAACGCGGGCACCCTGGGCACATCGATGGTCGAGGGCCGCATCTCGGCCGGCGTCATCGTCGGCGACGGCTCCGACATCGGCGGCGGCGCCTCCACCATGGGCACCCTCTCCGGCGGCGGCAACGTCATCATCTCCATCGGCGAGCGCTGCCTGGTCGGCGCCGAGGCGGGCGTGGGCATCGCACTGGGCGACGAGTGCGTCGTCGAGGCCGGCCTCTACATCACCGCGGGCACCCGGGTCACCATGCCCGACGGACAGATCGTCAAGGCGCGCGAGCTGAGCGGCGCGTCCAACATCCTCTTCCGCCGCAACTCGGTCACCGGCACGGTCGAGGCCCGCCCGAACAACGCGGTCTGGGGCGGCCTCAACGAGGTCCTCCACAGCCACAACTGACCTACCGGCGGCCGTCACCCGCCGAGTCGCCGGCGACTGTCGGCGGTGGTCACCATCGAGCGCCCTTCCACGGCCCAGGACGGCCCGGGAGGGCGCTCGTGCAGGTGCCGCCGCCAGGAACGAGCCGGCTCGCGGTCCCTCCCGGGTCGCCTCACCGGGGCTGGTCCGACAGCGCCGCGTATGCCCGCGCGACCTCGCCCAGGTACTCGTCCAGGCGGAAGCGCACCTCCTCGACGGGGCTGCCGTCGAGGCCCGGGTACGCGAGGCCGGTCCAGACGACCGTCTCACCTCGCAGCCGGACCCGGACGGTCAGCCGGTCCTGCCCGGCATCCTCATGGGCCGCCACGTCCACCGTGCGCGGCGTGTCCGCCGGACAGAGCGGTCCGCCCGGGCGGAGCAGCCACCCCGGACGAAGGCCGGCCATCCTGCTGTCGCTGCGCGCGATCCTGCTCGCGTGGGCCGGAAAGGACACGCTGGTGGCGTGGGACATCGGCAGGCGGAACGGCTCCGAGTTCGCCAACCGCCTGGTGCTGGTCACGATCGGCAGCGAGAAGACGGTGCCGCTGAGCGGGTTCCGCGGTGACTCGGACCAGGACGCGGGCCGCTGGGACCCGCTGTTCGTCCGCCGCTGATCCCGCCGGGGGAGGGCCCCGCTCCCGAGGCCCTCCCCTTCGGGGCGTGCACCGGCCGTCACGCCCCGACCAGGGCCTCGTACCGCTCGCGCAGGTCCGCCGTCACCTCGGTGGAGGCGGACCGCAGCGGGGCGCGGACCGGGCCGGCCGGGAGGCCGAGGTCGGACAGCAGGGCCTTGGCGGTGACCGTGCCCGGCAGGCCCGCCGACATCATGGCCTCGATCAGCGGGACCGCCTCGCGCTGAAGCCGGGCCGCCCGCTCCGTGTCCCGCGCGTCGAGGGCGTCGAGGATCGCCCGGAAGTGGCCGGGCGCGACGTTCGCCACCGTGCCCACGTACCCCGCGCCCCCGATCGCGTAGGCGGCGAGCACGTACTCGTCGCACCCCGTGTACACCGCGAGGTCCGACTCGGCCAGCAGCTTCTGCGTGCCGAGCAGGTCGTAGGCGCAGTCCTTGACCGCCGCCACCCGCGGGTGCTCCGCGAGCCGCAGCATCGTCGCCGTCTCGATGCGCACGCCGGTCCGGCCGGGGATGTCGTAGAGCATCACGGGTAGCCCCGTGGCGTCCGCCACCGCGCGGAAGTGCTCCTCCAGCGCGTCCTGCGGCGGCCGGCTGTAGTAGGGGGAGACCACCAGGAGCCCGTCCGCGCCCGCCCGTTCCGCCTGCCGGGCCAGCTCCGAGGAGTGCGCCGTGTCGGCGGTGCCCACCCCGGCCAGCACCGAGGGCCCCTCGCCCACCGCCGCCCGCACCGCGCCGATCAGCGCGGCCTTCTCCGCGTCCGAGGTCGTCGGCGATTCGCCCGTGGTGCCGTTCAGCACCAGTCCGTCGCAGCCGCCCGACACCAGGCGCTCCGCGAGGACGGCCGCGCCGTCCAGGTCGAGGGCGCCATCCGGGGTGAAGGGGGTGACCATCGCGCACAGGGCACGTCCGAAAGGAAGCGTCGTCATGTCTGGAGTGTCGGCCCGCACCTCGGTGAAGGTCCACTTAAAAGTTCTGGTCTGTATCGGGTAGCAGAGCTGAAATGTCGACCCTCACGTCAAGGATCTTCGGGTGCATCCCCCGCAAGAGGGACACGCCGTCCCGGGGCCTCCGTCACCCGTCTAGGCTGGTCGCCCTGCCCGAAACGCCGACCACGCCGCCCCGAGGAGAACCGCCCCGATGTCAGACAGCACCCCCCTGCCGCCGGTACGGCTGCCCTCCGAGGCGGAGCTGGCGCGGGACGCGCTCGCCACCCCGCTGCTCTCCCGGGCGGCCCGCCTGGCCCGCTGGGCGGGGCCGGACACCCGGGTCGACTCCGGCGGCGGCCTCATCGAGGAGCAGCTCGCGGCGGCGGCCGAGGTGCTGGGGCTGACCGGCCGGAGCGGCGAGGGCGGCGCGGACGCCGGGGCGGCCACGGACGCCGAGGCTGCCGACGAGGCCGAGGCCGAGGCGGAGGCGGAGGCGAGCGAGGCGTGGCGTGCCGCCGTCGACACCGGCCTGGTGGAGGTCGTGGACGAGGACGAGGGCACCGTCCGCGCCGGCGACAACCTGGCGCTGCTCACCTCCGGGGCCCCCGCCGAGGTGCTGCACATCTGGCTGGACGCCCTGGACGCGGCGATCGCCGACGCCTCCGTCCCCGACCTCGACGACCTGATGGACGCGATGGACGAGGGCGGTGAGATCGACTTCTCCACCCTGGACTGGGACCCGCAGGCCGAGGCCGAGTTCCTCGAGGGCGTCCTCGCGAACCTCTACCTCCTCACCGCCGACGAGCGGGCCCCCGAGGGCACTCCCGTGCCGCTGCCCGCGCTGGCCGCCTCGGTGGTCGTCCCCTCGGACGTCGCCGAGCCGACCGACGCGATGATGGAGGAGGTCTCCACCGCGATGATGCGGCTGGACGACCAGTTCCGGATCCTCGGCCCGACCGGCCTGGCCGACTTCCGGCCGGTCGACGAGTCGCTGCTGATCGAGGAGGGGCAGGCGGCGCCGCAGGCCCCCGAGGACGAGCCGGAGGACCTGGAGCGCTACGGCGTCGTCCGGCTGACCCCGCTCGGCCTCTACGGGCTGCGCGCCCGGCTGCTGGACGCCGGATACGCCGCCCCCGCCCTCGGTGACCTGGCCGGCAAGGGCGCCGAGGCGCTGCTCGACGGCACCGCCCACTACGGCCCGCTCGCCGCCCGCGCGGAGACCGAGCAGTGGCTGGCCCGCCGTGAACCGCTCGCCGCGGCACGGGAGTTGCTGGCCGCCGCCCGGGGCGGCGACGCGGGCGCCCCGCTGCGCCGGCTGCACTGCCAGCAGGCGCTGTCGCTGGTCGGCTCCGAGGCCGAGCCCGCGCTGCGCGAGGTGCTGGACGACCCCGAACTCGGTGGCCTCGCCCGGGTCTGGCTGGCCGAGCACGGCGCGGCGGACATCCCCGCGCCCTCGCAGGAGCTGGTCTTCTGGCTCACCGTCGACACCGTCGCCGCGCAGCTGGCCGCCGAGGGCAACTCGGCGGAACTGGTGGCGCTGGTCGAGGGCCTGGCCGCGCAGCACAGCGGGTTCTTCGACACCGCCTGGCGGGTCGACCACCCGGCCACCGCCGAGGTGCTGGAGGCGATGGGGCGTCTCCACCCGGACAAGAGGATCGCCAAGGAGGCCCGCAAGGCCGCCTACAAGGCCCGCTCCCAGCAGTCCGGCTGAACCCGGGCCGGCGCCACCGCCCCGCGACCGCGCCGCGGCAGACCTTCCGCGGCGCCCACCGCCGGACGGAGTTCCGTGCCGCGCACCGCCGGGCGGGCTTCCGCGCCGCGCACGGTGGGGCGGGCTTCCGTGCCGTGCACCGCCGGGCGGGCTTCAGCGCTGCGCGCTGCGGGGCGGGTCTCCGTGCCGCGCACCGCCGGACGGGCTTCTGTGCCGCGCACGGTGGGGCGGGTTTCCGCGCCGCGCACGGCCGGGCGGAGTTCCGTGCCGCGCACCGCCGGGCGGGCTTCTGTGCCGCGCACGGTGGGGCGGGTTTCCGCGCCGTGCACCGCCGGGCGGGCTTGCGTGCCGCGCGCTGCGGGGCGGGTTTCCGTGCCGCGCACGGTGGGGCGGGCTTCTGTGCCGCGCAGCGCCGGGCGGGCTTGCGTGCCGCGCACGGCCGGGCGGAGTTCCGTGCCGCGCACCGCCGGACGGGCTTCTGTGCCGCGCACCGCCGGACGGGCTTCCGTGCCGCGCACGGTGGGGCGGGTTTCCGTGCCGCGCACGGTGGGGCGGGTTTCCGTGCCGCGCACGGTGGGGCGGGCTTCTGTGCCGCGCACCGCCGGGCGGGCTTGCGTGCCGCGCACGGCCGGGCGGAGTTCCGTGCCGCGCACCGCCGGACGGGCTTCTGTGCCGCGCGCCGCCGGACGGGCTTCCGTGCCGCGCACGGTGGGGCGGGTTTCCGTGCCGCGCACCGCCGGACGGGCTTGCGTGCCGCGCACGGCCGGGCGGAGTTCCGTGCCGCGCACCGCCGGACGGGCTTCTGTGCCGTGCACCGCCGGGCGGGCTTCTGTGCCGCGCGCTGCGGGGCGGGTTTCCGTGCCGTGCACGGCCGGGCGGGTTTCCGTGCCGCGCGCCGCCGGACGGGCTTCTGTGCCGCGCACGGTGGGGCGGGTTTCCGTGCCGCGCACGGCCGGGCGGAGTTCCGCGCCGCGCACCGCCGAGCGGGGCGTTCGCGCTTCACTCGCCGGAAGCCCGCCCGCACCCCCGGTGTTCAACGGGCGTTCAGACACGGGCGCGACCGTGTGGCCGGAACGTGGCTGTCGGCCACGACGCCACCACCGTCGTCACTCCTCACCGTCCAGGAGAACCCATGTCACTGTCGCGCAGGGACTTCACCAGACAGTCCGCCCTCACCGGCGCCGGGATCGCCCTCGCCGGCAGCGTCGGCGTGCTGGCCAGCGCCCCCAACGCCCTGGCGGCGGACGACGTCACCACCGCCGACGGCGAGCACGCCGGCCCCGGCTACGGCCCGCTGCTCGCCGACCCCGAGGGACTGCTGGCGCTGCCCGCCGGGTTCTCCTACCGGGTGCTCACCCGGGCCGGCGAGACCCGCCTGGAGTCCGGCGAGGCCACCCCGTCCCACCACGACGGGACGGCGGCCTTCGACGGCGGCCGCGGCACCGTCCTGCTGGTCAACAACCACGAGCTGGGCGGACCCCGCTCCAACTGGGTCAACCCGGTGCCGCTCACCGAGGGCCTGGTGTACGACCCGGCGGCGTCCGGCGGCTGCACCGTGGTGGAGGTCCGCCGCGACGGGCACGTCACCGAATGGGTGGGCATCGCCGGCACCGCCACCAACTGCGCGGGCGGCAGCACCCCGTGGGACACCTGGCTGACCTGCGAGGAGACCGAGGACAAGGCCGGCCAGAACGGCATGACCAAGGACCACGGCTACGTGTTCGAGGTCGACCCGCTCGACGAGCGCGCCAACCGGAATCCCGAGCCGATCAAGGCCCTCGGCCGTTACGCCCACGAGGCCGTCGTCGTCGACCCCAAGCGCGGCCACCTGTACCTGACGGAGGACGCCTCCAACCCCAACGGCCTCCTCTTCCGCTGGACCCCGCCGGAGGGTTTCCGCCACGGCCGCGGCAAGCTCGCCTCCCTCGCCGACGACGCGGGCATCCTGCAGGCGCCCCGCTGCTTCGACTCGGCCGGCCGCTTCGTCGACGACCTCTCCCGGGCCACCCGCATCGGTACGGTCTACGGCGTCGACTGGGTGGACGTCCCCGACCGCGACGCCCGCACGGTCTCGGTGCGCAAGCAGTTCGCCGCCGGCGAGGTCACCCGGGCCCGCAAGCTCGAGGGCATGTGGTGGGGCGACGGCGGGACCTACCTGGTCTCCTCCTTCGCCCGCGCCGAGAGCCCCGGCGCGGCCCACGACGGCGCCGTCTGGTTCTACGACCCCAAGCGCCGCACCCTCACCCTCAAGGTCCTCATCGGCGTCAACCCCGACCCGGAGGCCGAGGGGAACTTCGACGGCCCCGACAACATCACCGTCTCGCCCTACGGCGGCCTGGTCATCGCCGAGGACGGCGAGGGCCTGAGCCACCTGTTCGGCGCCACCGACAGCGGCCGCACCTACCCCATCGCCCGCAACGAGCTCAACGACAGCGAGTTCACCGGCGTGACCTTCTCGCCCGACGGCCGCACCCTGTACGCCAACATCCAGACGCCCGGCATCATGCTGGCCATCACGGGCCCCTGGAAGCGCCAGCACCGCAAGGGCTGACCGCCGAGGGCCGCACCGTCACGGGGTGATCGGCCTGCATCACCCGGTCCGGCGGCGGGTGCCCGAGGGCGCCCGCCGCCGGCCGGACCGGCCGGTCCGCGGTTCCGTCAGAGCGCGCGGGCGGACGGCTGGAGCATGTCGCGCACCGTGCGGGCCTTCACGAACTCGCCGATGGCCGTCATCTCCCACTCGCCGGAGTACTGGCGGATGAACTTGGCCATCATCACGCCCGTCTTGGCCTCCGCCGAGGTGAGGTCGAAGCGCACCAGCTCGTTGCCCGAGGCGTCCAGCAGGCGGCAGTAGGCCTTGGCGACCTCGGTGAACTTCTGGCCGGTGAAGGAGTTCACCGTGAAGACGAGGCCGGTGACCTCCTGGGGGATCCGGCCCAGGTCGACGGCGATGACCTCGTCGTCACCGCCGCCCTCGCCGGTGAGGTTGTCGCCGGAGTGCTTGATCGCGCCGTTGAGGATGGACAGCTTGCCGAAGTAGCAGGCGTCGACCACGTTGCGCTGCGGGCCGTAGGCGATCACCGAGGCGTCCAGGTCGATGTCCTTGCCGCGGTAGGCGGGCTCCCAGCCCAGGCCCATACGGACCTGCGAGAGGACCGGCTGCCCGCCCTTGACCAAGGAGACCGTCTGGTTCTTCTGCAGGGAGACGCGGCCCTTGTCGAGGTTGACCTTGCCGGAGCCCGGCGCGGGCGCGGCGGGTGCGGCGGGCGGCGCCGGGGGAGCGGGAGTGGAGGCGAAGGCCCGCGGATCGGCGACGGTGGGCTGCGGGGGAGCGGGCGGCGCCGCGGGAGGAGCCGGGGGAGCCGCGGGCGCGGGCGCCGCCTGGGCGGGGGCGGGCGAGGCGGGCTCCTCCACGGAGACGCCGAAGTCGGTGGCGATGCCGGCCAGCCCGTCGGCGTAGCCCTGCCCGACGGCACGGGCCTTCCAGACGCCGTTGCGACGGTAGATCTCGATCACCACGAGGGCCGTCTCGGAGCCGAGCCCCGGCGGGGTGAAGGTGGCGAGGACGGAGCCGCCGTCCGCGTCGCGCAGCGTGGCGGTGGGCTCGATGCCCTGGAAGGTCTGGCCGGCCGCGTCCGGGCTGGCCGTCACCACGATCTTCTCGATGGCCGGCGGGACGGCGGCGGTGTCCACGGTGACGGAGTCGGGAGACGTCCCGCCGCCCGAACGGTACGTCACGCCCGGTCCTGACGGCTGGTTGTAGAAGATGAAGTCGTCGTCCGAGCGCACCTTGCCGTCGGCGGTGAGCATCAGGCCCGAGACGTCCAGCCGCACCGGTGCGGTGACCTCGACCGTCACACGGGCGGGACTGAGGGGGATGTTCGAGCCAGGGGTCATAGCGGTCATGTGAGGAAGAACGACCGGGAGCCTTTTACCGTTCCCTTACCGGCCGAACGGGTGGTCCGGACGGGGCGCGAGGGACGGGGCCGCCCGGGCCCCGGGAGTGGTGGCACGATGCCCGCGCCTGCATTCCCTGTCGGCGAAAAGGGCTCGATCCTTCGGTGCCGTCGGTGAATTTGAGCGGTAATTCGGGCGCTTATTCACCGCACGTTTCCTATTCGAGTATGCCCAATGCGTGGAAGGTCAAACGTCAAGGTCTTGCGAAGATCATGAGGGCGATCCGAGAGGGTCGAGTCGGTGTTACGTCAATGTAATCAGGTTCACAGAGCGACCCTTTTGTCGCGTTCGCACCGGCCGAAACTTCACATAACACCCTTCGTGACACCGTCCGCTGCGCGCCCGCGTGATACCACAACATGCCGATCCGCGTAACCCCGTGCGGGAATGCATTTCTCATTTCCGCTGGGTAAGTTCATTTCGCATGACTGCCCTTCAAGCAGCCCCGACGACGCAGACGACGACGACTTCTGAATTTCCCTGCGGATTCCGTGACGGATTCCGCGTCGAACGCCCGGACGTGGCCGACGGCGCCGCCCTGTGGCGCATCGCCCGAGACTCGCGGACGCTCGACCTCAACTCCTCCTACAGCTACCTGCTGTGGTGCCGTGACTTCGCCGCCACCTCCGCGGTGGCCCGCTCCGAGGACGGCCGGGTGGCCGGCTTCGTGACCGGTTTCCTGCGCCCCGAGGACCCCCGGGTCCTCCTGGTGTGGCAGGTGGCCGTGGACGAGCGGTACCGCGGACACGGACTGGCCGGCCGGATGCTCGACGAGCTGGTGGCCCGGATCGACCGCGAGAGCGAGCTCGGGGTGGACACGGTGGAGACCACCATCACCCCGGGCAACCGGGCCTCCGAGCGGCTCTTCGCCTCCTTCGCCGCCCGCCACGGCGCCCAGGTGACCCACGAGGTCCTGTTCGCCGGCGAGCAGTTCCCCGCCGAGGGAGAGGCCCACGCTCCCGAGGTACTGCACCGCATCGCACCGCTGTGAGCCACCACCGGAGGCTGCCCCCACCGCCGGCGGCCCCCGCGCCCGGGAACTCCGGCCCGCCCGCCCGTGCGGCCCTCCCCCTCCCGGCTTCCCCGACGTCTCCGACTTCCCACGAGGAGCTCCACGCCGTGACCGTCACCCAGCCCGACCTGACCGTCTTCGAGACCCTGGAGTCCGAGGTGCGCAGCTACTGCCGCGCCTGGCCCACCGTGTTCGACCGCGCCCGCGGCAGCCACATGTACGACGAGGAGGGCCGCGCGTACCTCGACTTCTTCGCCGGCGCCGGCTCGCTGAACTACGGCCACAACAACCCGGTGCTCAAGCGCGCCCTGCTGGACCACCTGGAGCGGGACGGCGTCACCCACGGCCTGGACATGTCGACGACGGCCAAACGGTCCTTCCTGGAGACCTTCCACCGCCTCGTGCTCCAGCCCCGCCACCTGCCCTACAAGGTGATGTTCCCGGGCCCGACCGGCACCAACGCCGTCGAGTCGGCGCTCAAGCTGGCCCGCAAGGTGAAGGGCCGCGAGTCGGTCGTCTCCTTCACCAACGCCTTCCACGGCATGTCGCTGGGCTCGCTCGCCGTCACCGGCAACGCCTTCAAGCGGGCCGGCGCCGGCATCCCGCTGGTCCACGGCACCCCGATGCCGTTCGACAACTACTTCGAGGGCACGGTTCCCGACTTCCTGTGGTTCGAGCGCCTCCTGGAGGACCAGGGCTCCGGCCTCAACAAGCCCGCCGCCGTGATCGTGGAGACCGTCCAGGGCGAGGGCGGCATCAACGTCGCCCGCCCGGAGTGGCTGCGCGCCCTCGCCGAGCTGTGCGAGCGGCAGGACATGCTGCTGATCGTCGACGACATCCAGATGGGCTGCGGCCGCACCGGCGCCTTCTTCTCCTTCGAGGAGGCCGGCATCACCCCGGACATCGTCACCGTCTCCAAATCCATCAGCGGCTACGGCCTGCCGATGTCGCTCTGCCTGTTCAAGGGCGAGCTGGACGTGTGGGAGCCGGGCGAGCACAACGGCACCTTCCGCGGCAACAACCCGGCCTTCGTCACCGCCACCGCCGCCCTGGAGGCGTACTGGTCGGACGGCTCCGCCCTGGAGAAGCAGACCCTGGCCCGCGGCCTTCAGGTCGACCAGGCGCTGGCCCAGATCACCGCGGAGAACCGCCCCGACGTCAAGGAGTACCGCGGCCGCGGCCTGGTGTGGGGCCTGGAGTTCCGCGACAAGGAGCGGGCCGGCCGGGTGGCGCGCCGCGCCTTCGACCACGGCCTGCTCATCGAGACCTCCGGCCCGGAGAGCGAGGTCGTCAAGCTGCTCCCCGCGCTGACGATCACGCCCGACGAGCTGGACGAGGGCCTGCGCGTCCTCGACCGGGCCGTGCGGGAGACGGCGTGACGCGCCGTCCCAGCCCCCGCACGACCGCCGCAACGATCACCGGAGAGGTGAGCACGACACCGTGATAGTCCGATCCTTCAAGGAGCTCGAGGGCACCGACCGGCATGTGAAGGCCGCCACCGGCACCTGGGAGAGCAAGCGCATCGTCCTGGCCAAGGAGGGCGTCGGCTTCTCCGTGCACGAGACGGTCCTCTACGCGGGCACCGAGACGACCATGTGGTACGCCAACCACATCGAGGCCGTCGTCTGCACCGAGGGCGAGGCCGAGCTCACCGACGAGACCACCGGCGAGAAGTATCTGATCACGCCCGGGACCATGTACCTCCTGAACGGCCACGAGAAGCACACCATGCGGCCGAGGACGGACTTCCGCTGCATCTGCGTCTTCAACCCGCCCGTGACCGGACGGGAGGACCACGACGAGAACGGCGTCTACCCGCTGATCACCGAGGAGGTCTGAGCACCGTGTCCACCACGACGGCCGCAACCGCCGCGCACCGCGTCACCGACCTGTACCCCACCCGTGGGGCCCGGGAGGTGACGGTCCCCCGCCAGGACCCCGTCGTCTGGGGCAGCCCGGACGCGCCCGGCCCGATCCAGCCGCAGGACCTCGGCGCCTTCGAACGCGACGGCTTCCTGGCGGTCGACCAGCTGATCACCCCGGAGGAGGTCCAGGTCTACCGGCGTGAGCTGGACCGCCTGGTGGCAGACCCGGAGATCCGCGCCGACGAACGCTCGATCGTCGAGCCGCGCACCCAGGAGATCCGCTCCGTCTTCGAGGTGCACCGGATCAGCGAGCTCTTCGCCCACCTGGTCGCCGACGAACGCGTCGTCGGGCGGGCCCGGCAGATCCTGGGCTCGGACGTCTACGTCCACCAGTCCCGGATCAACGTCAAGCCCGGCTTCGGAGCCTCCGGCTTCTACTGGCACTCGGACTTCGAGACCTGGCACGCCGAGGACGGTCTGCCCAACATGCGGACCGTGTCGGTGTCGATCGCCCTCACCGAGAACTTCGACACCAACGGCGGCCTGATGATCATGCCGGGGTCGCACAAGACCTTCCTCGGCTGCGCGGGCGCCACGCCCGAGGACAACTACAAGAAGTCGCTGCAGATGCAGGACGCGGGCACGCCGTCCGACGAGGCGCTCACCGCGCTGGCCGGGCAGCACGGCGTCAAGCTCTTCACGGGCAAGGCCGGTTCGGCGACCTGGTTCGACTGCAACTGCATGCACGGGTCCGGCGACAACATCACGCCCTTCCCGCGCAGCAACGTCTTCGTCGTCTTCAACAGCGTGGAGAACGCCGCCGTCGAGCCGTTCGCCGCGCCGGTGCGGCGCCCCGCCTTCCTCGGGGCCCGCGACTTCACGCCGGTGCGCTGAGCCGGCCGCGTCCCCCGGGCGCGCCGGGCATCCCCTCCGCCCGGCGCGCCCCAGGCGCGTTCCACCGCGCCGGTCGGTCCGGCGTGCTCGAGCGGCCGGCGGACCGGGGCGTTCGGCGCGCCGGGCCGTTCAGCGTTCCAGGGCGTCGAGCAGGCGGTCGACGTCCCCGGGGCCGTTGTGCAGGTGGAAGGCGGCCCGCAGACTGCCCGCGCGGTCGGAGACCTCGATCCCGGCCGTGGACAGCGCGGCCCGCCGTCCGCCCAGCCCCGGCACCGATACGATCGGTGAGCCCGGCGAGGGCAGCGGCTCGTGCCCCAGCCGCAGCAGACCCTCGCGGAAGCGGTCCGCCAGCGCCAGGTCGTGCCGGCGGACCGCCTCCACCCCCACCTCCTCCACCAGGGCCAGGGACCGCGCCCCGGCCACGCAGGCGACGCTCTGCGGCTCGTCGAACCGCCGCGCCGTGCCCGCCGGTTCGGTCACCGGCCCGTAGCAGCTCGCCCACGGGTCCTCGCCTGCCACCCAGCCGGCCGCCAGCGGCAGCAGCCCGCCGAAGTCCTCCGGGACGGTCAGGAACGACAGGCCGAACATGCCGCACAGCCACTTGTGGGTGACGGTGACGGTGAAGTCGTACTCCCCGGCGTCCAGCGGGAGCCAGCCCGCCGCCTGGGACACGTCCAGGCAGATCCGCGCACCGTGGGCCGAGGCGGCGGCGCGCAGCGCGGGCAGGTCGACCAGCCGGCCGTCGGCCGACTGCACGGCGCTCACCGCCACCATCGCGGTCCCCGGCCCGACCTCGTCGGGGATCCGCTCCAGGGGCACCGTCCGGACCTTCAGGTCGCCGCGCACGTGGAACGGGTTGACCAGCGAGCTGAAGTCGCCCTCCGCCGTGAGCACCTCGGCGCCGGCCGGCAGCGAGGCCGCGATCAGCGCGCAGTACCCCACCACCGAGGTGCCGACGGCCACCCGGTCGGCACTCACGCCCATGATCCGGGCGTAGGCGGCCCGGGCCTCGTCGACGGGCCCGAAGAAGTCGGGGGGCAGACCCGCCGCGCCCCCGTCCAGGACGGCACGGACGGCGCGGGCGGAACGGGCCGGGATCAGGCCCACGGCGGCGGTGTTCAGGTACACGCGCGTCGGGGCGAACTCGGACGCGACGACAGGGGCACGGTCGAGGTTCGGCATGACACTCACGATGCATCCCCGGCCGCTCCCCGTCCACGGCGCGTCACCGCGCGGCGCGGCACGCGCCCGGCACGCCGCAGCGGACACGGCACGCCGCAGCGGACACGGAGCGCCCCCGCCGGGCCCGGGGCGCCGCGGCGGGCAGGGGGCGTGCGCCGTCACCAGGGGGACGGCGCACGCCCGTCCGTCACCGCTGCGGGACCTCGCAGCCGTCGGGTCCGCATGCGTCCCCGTCGGAGAGCACCGTCAGCGGCGACCGCTCGCCCCAGGCCTGGGTGAGGGCCTGGGAGAACAGCTCCACCGGCTGCGCGCCGGACACCCCGTACCGGCGGTCGATGACGAAGAACGGCACGCCGGACACGCCCAGTTCGGCCGCCTCCTGCTCGTCGGCCCGCACCTCGGGGGCGTACGCGGACGGGTCGGCCAGCACCTCGCGCACCTCGTCCTCCGCCAGGCCGGCCCGCACGGCCAGCTCGACCAGGTACTCGTCGGCGTCGCCGAAGACCGAACGCTCCTCGGCGAAGTTGGCCCGGTAGAAGAGGTCCAGCAGCTCGCTCTGGCGGCCGCGCTCCTTCGCCAGCTGCAGCAGCCGGTGCAGGTCGAAGGTGCCGCCGTGGTCACGGCCCTCGGACCGGTACGGCAGGCCCTCCCCGGCCGCCTGCGCGGCCAGGTTGGCCTCCCCGGCCGCCGCCTGCTCCTCGGTCATCCCGTACTTCTTGGCCAGCAGCCCGAGGACCGGCTCCACGTCCCCCTTGGCGCGCCCGGGATCCAGCTCGAACGACCGGTGCACGACCTCGACGTCGTCACGGTGCGCGAAGGCGGCCAGCGCCTTCTCGAAACGGGCCTTCCCGACGTAACACCAGGGGCACGCTATGTCGGACCAGATCTCCACACGCACGGGGGCACTCCATCAAGCAGGGGGCAGTTCTCCGTGCGGAAACCGTTCGCCCGGCCGCCGCATTCCCGGCGGCCGGACGCCGCGGTCCGGGGCCCCTACTTCCAGGCGCTCGCGGCGGCCCGCAGCGCACCCGCGAGGTCCACCTCGGCGCCCCGCTCCGCCAGCGCCGCGCCCAGCGCGGCCAGGCTGCCCTGGACGGCGCCCGGCGTGGCGTCCCGGCCGTAGTGGTTGACCCGGATCATCTCGGAGGCGAGCGCGCCGCCACCCGCCGCCAGCGGCAGCGCGGGGTCGGCCGCCAGCGCCCGCGCGACCAGCTCGGAGGCCACCACCCCGGCCGGGGTGCGCAGCGTGGTCGCCACCGGCGCGGCGTCCCGCGCGTCGTGGACGTACGGCTCCAGCCCGCCGCCCAGCGCCACCGCGCCGGCCCGGGTCGCCGCGGCGGCCGACGCGTGGCGGGCCATCAGCGCCTCCAGGCCCTCGCCCTCGACCCGCTCCACGCAGGCCTCCAGCGCCAGCATCTCCAGCTGCGCCGGGGCGTGCAGCAGCGCGGTGCGGCCGCGGTCGATCCACCGCTCCTTCCAGTCCAGCAGCGACAGGTAGGAGTGGCGGGGCGCCTTCGGGTTGGCGGCCATCCGCGCCCAGGCCCGCTCGCTCACCGACACCGCGGAGACGCCCGCCGGGCCGCCCAGCGCCTTCTGCGCGCCGATCACGCACAGGTCGACGCCCCACGCGTCGGTCAGCACCGGCTCCGCGCCCACGGAGGCCACCGCGTCCAGGTACAGCAGCGCGCCGTGCTCCCGGACCACCTCGCCGATCTCCCCGACCGGGTTGGTGTTGCCGGTGGCCGCCTCGGCGTGCACCAGCGAGACGAAGTCGATCTCCGGGTGCTCGGCCAGCGCCTCGCGGATCTGCCCCGCGGTCACCGCGGTGTGGAAGGGCACCGCCAGGTCGTGCACCGTCGCGCCGCAGTCGCGCAGCCAGTCGCCGAAGGTCTGCCCGTAGGGACCGGTGACGACGTTCAGCGCCACCGTCCCCGGACCCGCGCAGCCGCGGATCGCGCCCTCCAGCGGCAGCAGCGCCTCGCCCTGGGTGATGACCACGTCGTTGCGGGTGCCGAGCAGCCGCGCCACCCGGTCCGCGACGTCGGCGAAACGGGCGGCGCTGAGCGGCGCCAGGTCCAGGAAGGGGTGGGTCACTGTGGTGCTCTCTTCGCTCAGGAACTGCGGGGGACTGGCACGTGTGCCGCGCGCGGGCCGATGCGGGAAGGTCCGGCGCGGGAAAGGCCGATGCGCCCTGAGGGTAACCGGTGCCCGGGCGGGGCGGCGGACGGCCCGGTTCGGCCGCCCTCGGTACGGCCGCGGACACCCGCGGGGAACGGCCCGGCAACAGCCGGTGAACTCTCACGCCCGCCGCCGCCCAGGGCCTCCCCGAAGCGTGGGGCCGACCGTACGTTGTCCCCACCATGGACACGTTCCCCTGGGAGATCACCCTCACCGTGCTCGGCGTCGTCATACCGACGGTGGCCGGCGTGTACGAGTTCTTCTTCATCGGCAGGAGGCGGCTCGGCTACCGCATCCAGATGGACACCCGGGCGTTCGGCGGCGAGTTCGCCGGCGCGCGGCACCCCTCCCTGGTCCTGGTCCGGATCGAGAACAACGGCTCGGTCCCCGTCGACGTCGACGACTACATGGAGACCGACCCGGTGGGGCTGTCCGTCCGCTTCCCGCGCCGCCGGGTCGTGCGCGCCTTCGACCCCGCCCGGCGCGGCCCCAGTTCGCCCACCAACGCGATACCCGAGCTCAACCGGGACCCGGAGCGGGCCGAGCCCGACGTGCTGCGGCTGCCCCGGGTACCGCTCAACCGCAACGAGCACTACAAGGTGCTCGTCCTGCTCGACGAACTCGACGGGGACGCCGCGCCCGACCGGGACGGCGACGCGTCCGACGCGGTGATGGAGAGTCGGATCAAGGGCGGCCGGGTCATCCGCACCCGGTACCGCTCGGGTGTGTCCCGGGGCGTGGTCGCGCTGATCACCGTGATGGCCTCGCTGATCGTCGCGCTGTACTACGTGTCCGGCGAGGACTCCGCCGCCGCCGTGGACTGCGCTGCCGGGAAGCTCACCGTGGTCGGCTCCACCGCCTTCCGTCCCGTGGTGGAGAAGGCCGCCGAGAGCTACCTCCGGGCCTGCGCCGGCGCCCCCGGCGAGGTGGAGATCGAGGTCCGCGCGGCCGGCAGCCAGGAGGGCGTCCGCGCCCTCGACGAGGCGGGACGCCGCGCCGGCGAGGCGGGCCCGGCGATGCTCGCCTTCTCCGACGGGCCGAAGGGCGAGGGCCACCCGCAACTGCTGCCCCGCCCCGTGTCGTTCTCCCTCCTCACCCTGGTCGTCAGCGAGGACGCCGGGGTCCAGGACCTGACCCCGGCGCAGATCCGGCGCGTCTACGCGGGCCGGTACCGCAACTGGAAGGACGTCGGCGGCAACGACCTGCCGATCGCCCTGGTCGGTCGCTACTCGAGCTCCGGCAGCCGGCGTGCCCTGGAGGAACGCCTCCTCGACGGCGCCACCGAGCCCAACGTCACCTCTCAGGACTGCCGCCGGCGGGTCGCCCGCCCCGACAACCCCACGCTGCGCTGCGAACGCGGCTCCACGGCGGAGGTCCTGGACACCGTCGCCGCCGTCCCGGGCGCCCTCGGCTACGCGGAGGCCCACGCGGCCGCCGCCGAGGCGGACCGCCTCCACCTGGTCCGCATCGGCGGCCAGCCGGCCGAACTGGACGCCGCCGACCGCGGCGTCTACCCGTTCTGGGCGACGGAGTACGCGTACACCTACGGGCAGCCGGCGGCCGACTCCCTGACCGCCGGGTTCCTGCGGTACATCACCCAGGAGGTCGGCCAGGACGTGATCCGCGAGTACGGCCAGCGGCCCTGCGCGGACCTCGCCAACCCGCGGCTGTGCCGCCCCTCATGACGGAGCGGGACCGGGGGATCTAGGGTGCGGGGCATGAGCGATCACGCGGTGCTGCGGGTGAAGGGGAGGGTGCTGGTCGGGCCCGAGGAGGTCCTCGACGAGATCTGGGTGGTCGGCGGGCGGATCAGCCTCGACCGCCCGGCCGGGGCCCGGGACGTCCGCACGGTCGAGGGCTGGGTCCTGCCCGGGCTGGTCGACGCCCACTGCCACGTCGGACTCGGCGCCCACGGCGCGGTGCCCGACGACGTCGCGGAGAAGCAGGCGCTGACCGAACGGGAGGCCGGTGCGCTGCTGCTGCGGGACGCCGGATCGCCCGCCGACACCCGGTGGACCGACGACCGCGAGGACCTGCCGAAGATCATCCGGGCCGGGCGGCACATCGCCCGCACCCGGCGCTACATCCGTGACTTCGCCTGGGAGATCGAGCCGGAGGACCTGGTCGCGTACGTCGCCCAGGAGGCGCGGCGCGGCGACGGCTGGGTGAAGCTGGTCGGCGACTGGATAGACCGCGGCGAGGGCGACCTCGCGCCCTGCTGGCCCCGCGGGGCCGTGGAGGCCGCGATCGCCGAGGCCCACCGGCTGGGCGCTCGGGTCACCGCGCACTGCTTCGCCGAGAACTCGCTGCGGGACCTGGTCGAGGCGGGCATCGACTGCGTCGAGCACGCCACCGGGCTCACCGAGGAGACCGTCCCGCTCTTCGCGGAACGGGGCGTGGCCATCGTCCCGACCCTGGTCAACATCGCCACCTTCCCGAAGCTGGCGGCGGGTGGGGAGGAGAAGTTCCCGCGCTGGTCCGCCCACATGCGGCGGCTGCACGAGCGGCGCTACGAGACGGTGCGCTCCGCGTGGGACGCCGGCGTGCCGGTGTTCGTCGGCACCGACGCCGGAGGATCGCTGCCGCACGGGCTGGTCGCGGAGGAGGTCGCCGAGCTGGTGCGGGCGGGCATCCCGGCCGCCGACGCGGTCGGGGCGGCCTCGTGGACCGCGCGGTCCTGGCTCGGCCGGCCCGGCATCGAGGAGGGCGCCCCCGCCGACCTGGTCGTCTACGACACCGACCCCCGCCAGGACGTCACCGCCCTCGCCGCGCCGCGCCGCGTCGTCCTCGACGGCCACGTGGTGGCGTGAGCCGAGCGTGAAGGCCGGGGCCCCGTGGACGGAGCCCCGGCCGAAGACGGTGGCAGGGGAGGGGAGTTACTCCCCGACCCCCGCGAGGTCCCGCAGGCGCCGCCCCTGCGCGGCCCGCTCCGCCGCCCGCTGCTCGTCGAACGTGCGGCCCGCCGCCCCCTGCAGCAGCGCCTTCGTCTCGATCACCGCGTCCCGCGGCGCGGCCAGCAGCGCGGCCACGAGATCACGCACCGTGTCGTCCAGCTGCTCCCGCTCCACCGCGAGGTTGGCCAGACCGCTGGTGACCGCCTCCTGGGCCGTCACGAACCGTCCGGTGGCGCAGATCTCGAGCGCACGGGCGTATCCCACGAGCGCCACCAACGGCTGCGTGCCGGTGAGGTCGGGCACCAGGCCCAGGCTGGTCTCGCGCATGGCGAACTGCACGTCGTCCGCGACGACCCGCAGGTCGCAGGCGAGGGCGAGCTGGAAGCCGGCGCCGATGGCGTGCCCCTGCACGGCCGCGACGGTGACGATGTCACTGCGGCGCCACCAGGTGAACGCCTCCTGGTACCCGGCGATGATCGCGTCCATCTCGGCGTCGCCGCCGCGGGCCATGCCCAGGAAGGACGGCTCGCCGGGGAAGCCCTCGGGCGTGAACGCCTGGCGGTCGAGCCCCGCGGAGAAGGACTTGCCCTCACCGCGCAGCACGACCACCCGGACGTCGCCCGGAAGCGCCCGGCCGGCCTCCGCGAGGGCCCGCCACAGGGCAGGGCTCTGCGCGTTGCGCCGGGCCGGGTTGGTCAAGGTCACCGTCGCGGTCTCACCGTCGACGACGAGCCGGACTCCGTCCTTGTCGAGGACAGGGTCGAGCGAAGTCATGACGCCTCCGAATGGGTGCGGTCGGCCGGCGCGTCCCCGTGAGACGCGCCGGTAAGTGACTGCACAGTAACCACCCGGCCGGTCGGGGGACCGACCGGGTGGCCGCCGTTCGTCGGAGCCGACGGCTGCCCGGCCTCAGGCCGACTGCGCCTTCTTGCCACGCGTCGCCCCGCCACGCCCACGGAGCGTGACACCCGACTCGCTGAGCATCCGGTGCACGAAGCCATACGAGCGGCCGGTCTCCTCGGCCAGCGCCCGGATGCTCGCACCGGAGTCGTACTTCTTCTTCAGGTCTGCCGCGAGCTTGTCGCGCGCGGCGCCGGTCACCCGGCTGCCCTTCTTCAGAGTCTCGGCCACCCGTGCCTCCTCAGCGGAAGTGCGCTCTGGTCCTCTCATGATCACCCCTCCCCGCCGTCCTGGCCACCCATTCGGCAAGGTCCGTGCGACCGGCTTTTGACGACAGGAGCGTGTGCGCACAATCGGAATGCGTCATTCTGTCGACCGGTACCCGTACAGCTGAGCGGTATTCCGGACGAATCAGCAGGTCACGGACGCAACGCGGCCGGGCTCCCCGAAGCGGGGAGCCCGGCCGAAAATGCATGCACGACACACCTGGGTACCAGGTGTTCTCACACAGATGATGGAGCGGGGATCGTCCGAATGATCCAATACGGGTCAGGCGAGCGCCACCAGGTCGGCGTACGAGGCGCCCCAGAGATCCTCGATGCCGTCCGGGAGCAGGATGATCCGCTCCGGCTGGAGCGCCTCCACCGCGCCCTCGTCGTGGGTCACCAGCACCACCGCGCCCTTGTAGGTGCGCAGCGCCCCGAGGATCTCCTCGCGGCTGGCCGGGTCGAGGTTGTTGGTGGGCTCGTCCAGCAGCAGCACGTTGGCCGAGGAGACGACCAGCGTCGCCAGGGCGAGGCGGGTCTTCTCGCCGCCGGAGAGGACGCCGGCCGGCTTGTCGACGTCGTCGCCGGAGAACAGGAACGAGCCGAGCACCTTGCGGACCTCGACCAGGTCCAGGTCGGGCGCCGACGAGCGCATGTTCTCCAGCACCGAGCGCTCCGGGTCCAGCGTCTCGTGCTCCTGGGCGTAGTAGCCGACCTTCAGGCCGTGCCCGGGGACGATCCGGCCGGTGTCGGGCTGCTCCACCCCGGCCAGCATGCGCAGCAGGGTGGTCTTGCCCGCGCCGTTGAGGCCCAGGATGACGACGCGTGAGCCCTTGTCGATGGCCAGGTCGACGTCCGTGAAGATCTCCAGCGAGCCGTAGGACTTGGACAGCTCCTCGGCCATCAGCGGAGTCCTGCCGCAGGGCGCCGGCTCCGGGAAGCGCAGCTTGGCGACCTTGTCGGACTGGCGGGCGTCCTCGAGGCCGGAGAGCAGCCGCTCGGCGCGGCGGGCCATGTTCTGCGCGGCGACCGTCTTGGTGGCCTTGGCGCGCATCTTGTCGGCCTGGGCGTTGAGCGCCGCGGCCTTCTTCTCGGCGTTCTGGCGCTCGCGCCTGCGGCGCTTCTCGTCCGCCTCGCGCTGCTGCTGGTAGAGCTTCCAGCCCATGTTGTAGACGTCGATGGCGGCCCGGTTGGCGTCCAGGTAGAAGACCTTGTTGACGACCGTCTCGACCAGCTCGACGTCGTGGGAGATCACGACGAAGCCGCCGCGGTAGCTCTTCAGGTAGTCGCGCAGCCAGACGATCGAGTCCGCGTCGAGGTGGTTGGTCGGCTCGTCGAGCAGCAGGGTGTCGGCGTCCGAGAAGAGGATGCGGGCCAGCTCGATACGACGGCGCTGACCGCCGGACAGGGTGTGCAGCGGCTGGCCGAGCACCCGGTCGGGCAGATTGAGGGCGGCGGCGATGGTGGCGGCCTCGGCCTCGGCGGCGTACCCGCCCTTGGTGAGGAACTCGGTCTCCTGGCGCTCGTACTGCTTCATCGCCTTCTCGCGCGTGGCGCCCTTGCCGCTGGCGATGCGCTCCTCGTTCTCGCGCATCTTGCGCAGCAGCACGTCGAGCCCGCGGGCGGACAGGACACGGTCGCGGGCGAGCACGTCGAGGTCACCGGTACGGGGGTCCTGCGGGAGGTAGCCGACCTCGCCGGAGCGGGTCACGCTGCCGGCGGCGGGGATGCCCTCGCCGGCCAGGACCTTGGTGAGGGTGGTCTTGCCGGCGCCGTTGCGGCCGACGAGGCCGATGCGGTCGCCCTTGGCGACGCGGAAGCTGGCGGACTCGATGAGGACGCGGGCGCCAGCACGCAGTTCGATACCGGTGGCGGTGATCACGGACAGACTCCAGGGCGTGAGAAAGGGCGGACGGTCTTCGCGGAGGCGTACCGCCGTCTAATGCGCGAGGAGAAAGGCCATGCGGAAAAGTCTAACGGGCGGATGCAAGCGTATTTCCCGGCGTGCGTTGTCGGACCGGGGTGCCAGACTGTGCGTCAGGTCACACAAAACCGACATCCGAGGCAGGTGGTAGCGATGGCCGACTCCCGAGGGGGGCCGTCCGGTCTGTGCCCGACGCTGCTCTACGCGGACGCCAGGGCGGCGGTCCGGCAGCTGACCGAGGCCCTGGGCTTCCGGCAGCTCGCCCTGTACGAGGGCGGGGGCGGCACGGTGGCGCACGCCGAGCTCGCCCAGGGCGGCGGGGTGGTGATGCTCGGCTCCAAGGACAACGGCGGAGTCTTCGCCCGGGCCATGCGGGACGCCGGCCCGGCCGGGGTCTACGTGGTCGTCGAGGACGTGGACGCCCACCACGCCCGCGCCGTGGAGCACGGCGTGGAGATCCTCACGGCGCCGGCCGACCAGGACTACGGCTCACGGGACTACATGGCCCGCGACCTCGAGGGCAACGTGTGGAGCTTCGGCACGTACGCCCCCGGCACGCCCGCCTGAGCCGACCGCGCGCGGCTTCCCGCGCGGCGACGCGGGGGCGCGGCGGACGGCGGTCAGCCGCCCCCGGTGTGCACCTGGAAGGCCGCCCGGCGCACGGCCCTGGCCAGCGCCGGGTCCGGGTGGGCCGCGGCCAGGGCCACCAGCACCTGCACGGTGCGCGGGTGGCCGACGGCGCGGACCTCCTCCAGCAGCTGCGGCACGGTCGGCTGCATCGCCGACTCCAGGTGGCGCACCAGCATCGGGCCCTCGCCGTGGTCGGCCACCGCCGCCGCGGTGTCGACCCACAGCCAGGTGGCCTCCTCCCGGGTGAGCACCTCGTGGGCGTCCTCGGCGTCGGCGCCCTCGTGCACGGCGAGCCACAGCAGCGCGTAGGGCCGCAGCACCGCCTCGGCGGCAGAGGCGCGGACCTCCGCCTCGGCGGGCGCGCCGACGACCCGCAGCGCGTCGAAGGCCAGGCCGCGCAGCAGGGCGTCCTCGCCGCGCGCGGCGGTCAGCAGCTCGGCGACCGCGCTGCCCACCGGACGGGCCGCCAGCCACGCCTGGTACTCGGCGCGGGCGGCGTTGGGCCGCAGCCGGGCGCAGCCGCGCAGCATGTCCTCGGCGGCCTGCTCGATGTTGCCCGCCGGGCTCTGCGCGGCCACGCAGATCTGCTCGAGCTTGACCCAGACCGCCCAGCTGCCCAACGGGGTGAGCGTGGCCTGCCGGGCCGGCCCCTCGTCCTCCAGCTCCAGGGCGCCCACGCCGGCCAGCGCGCCCAGCGCCCAGTCCAGCAGCGGGGCGAACTCACCCGCCGTGACCGGCCGGGGGGCCGTCCCCTCCTCGGGCGGCGGCGAGGCCGTCGGCTCGGTGGGCGGCTCGGAGGGATGGGCGTCCGGTGTCGCCGTGTAGGGGACCTCGCAGCGCTCGGTGCGCAGCTCGGTGACCCGCTGCCCGAGCAGGTCCAGGAGCTGCTCCACCGGCACCGGTCCGGCCGACAGCTGGAGGAAGGAGAGCACCTGGGGCATCGCCGAGACGGTGTCGGACACCGCGGAGTGCTCCAGGTCGTCGGGCTCGGGGCAGGCCAGCGACCAGGCGTCGAAGAGGGCGACCCAGCCGCGCAGCACGGCGCTGTCGTCACGGTCCCAGGCGCGCAGCCGCCAGCCGGGGCGGGCGTCGGCGCCGTGCACCTCGACCAGTCCGGCCAGCCGGGCGATGTCCCAGTCGGAGCGGACCCGCTCGACGCTCAGCCCGAGCTCCCGGGCGGCGCGGGCGGCGGTCGGGTCGGAGAGCGTGCCCTTGCCGTCGGGGGTGCCGCCCTCGGTGCCGGGGCCCAGCGCCGCGTCGGCCCAGCGGGCCACGCGGACCGGGCCGGTCAGCCGGGCGCGGGCCATGGCGGCCAGCGCGGAGCGGGGCGGCGTCCCCTCGGGTGGCCGGGGCGCCGGCCTCGGGGCACGCCGCTGGTCCGTCACTCGGGGGGCGGCGGCCAGGGGTCGGGTACGGACGAGTCGAAGCCTGGAGTCGCGCGGGTTACGGGACGTCACGGGGGCAGTCTCTCGGTTGGGGGACCGAAAACCCAAACGGAACGTCCGGTCGGCCTTCGGAAGGGTGCCTCCGAAGGCCGACCGGGGCGTCACATGAAGGGCGTGAGGAAGCGGCGCACGGCCTCTTCGTACCGGTTCGGGTCGCTGTTCCACATCGCCGCGTGCGGCGCGTCGGGGAAGGTCCGCAGCGTCACGAGCTGCGGCAGGCGGTCGGCGAGGGCGCGGGACAGCTCCCAGTCGGCCACCTCGTCGTCGGGCCCGTGCAGGATCAGCGTGGGTGTCCGCAGCGGTTCGGGGGCGTCCCAGGCGGGGTCCTCGTGGGCCTGCAGCCTGCCTCGGGCCGCGCGCACGGCCAGCGGCAGCAGGGCGCGGGGCACCCCGCGGGCGGAGGCCAGGGTGCGCGCCGTCGCCTCCCAGTCCAGCACCGGCGAGTCCAGCACCAGCCCGGCGATCCGGCTCCGCAGCGGCGAGCGCTGGGCCGCACGCAGCGCCATGGTCGCGCCGGCGGACCAGCCCAGCAGGACCACCCGGCGCGCGCCGAAACGGACGGCGTAGCGGATCGCGGCGTCCAGGTCGCGCCATTCGGTCTCGCCGAAGTGGAACCGGCGGTCGGGGGAGCGCGGGGCGTCCGGGTCGCCGCGGTGGGCCAGGGCGAGCACCGCGAAGGACTGGTCGTGGAAGAAGGGGAGCAGGTTGAGCACCTGCTCACGGGTGGAGCCCAGGCCGTGGGCGGCGATCACCCAGGTGGAGCGCTGCCCCGGCATGAACCAGGCGGGCAGCATGCCCAGCTCGCCGGGGACCTCCACGTCCGCGTAGGTCAGGTCCAGGGCGGTCACCGGGTTGCCGACGCGCAGCGACGGGGTGAGCCACACGCGGTCGCCGGGACGGAAGGAGCCCCGCTGCACGCTCCGCAGGCCGCGGACGACCGCGTCGGCGGCGTGCGCGACGTCCTCGCGGACCGGGCCGACCACGGCGTGCGCACCGCCGGCCCCGGCGTCCTTGCCGATGAGCCCGTAGTACCCCGGGCGCAGGGCCGCCAGGTCGCGGGTGAGGCTGATCCAGTCCTCGCCGACGGCGTGCACGGTGAGATGGGGTTCCGTGGGCAACGGGCGGTCCGGTGGCGTCTTGAGCGCGGCGTCTCCCGCCAGCCGTCCGGCGGCCACGGCCGCCGCCGCTCCGGCGACCGCCGTGACAGCTGTAGCGGCCTTGATGTTCACAGTGCGCACCTGACCAGTTTCACGGAGCTCCCCAGACCTCGCCACCGCAAGCCGCGTCGGGCTTCCTCGCACGCACATGTGCCCCGTTCCGGCGCTGTCAGCCCTCGGCGGGCCGCCCGTAGTGCCGCAGACGCTCCGCGGTCTCCGCGAGCTGTGCGGGCGTCAGGAGGGAGGGGGAGCGGCCCGGGACGGAGGAGGCGAGCAGCCACAGGCGGCACATCCACTCCAGCTGGGCGGTGCGGTCGTACGCCTGGTCGAGGTCGTCGCCGCAGGCCACCGTGCCGTGGTTGCGCAGCAGGCAGGCCGTGCGGTCCCGCAGCGCGTCCACGGCGGCCGCGGCGAGCTCCCCGGTGCCGTAGGCCGCGTAGCGGGCGACCCGGACCGGGCCGCCGAGCGCCGCCGTCATGTAGTGGACCGGCGGCAGCTCGTCGACCAGCGTGGAGACGGCCGTGGCGTGCACCGCGTGGGTGTGCACCACAGCACCGGCGCCGGTGGCGCGGTACACGGCGAGGTGCAGCGGCAGCTCGCTGGTCGGCTCGGCACTCCCCAGCACCCGGCGCCCGTCGAGGTCCACGCCGAGCACCTCGCCGGGCCCCAGGCGGTCGTAGGGCACCCCGGAGGGGGTGACCAGCACCGTGTCGCCGACGCGCACCGAGAGGTTGCCCGAGGTGCCGACCACCAGGCCCTCCTCGGCGGTGCGGCGGGCGGCGGCCACCAGCCGCCGCCAGGCCTGTGCCGTTTCGTCCGGTACGCTCGTCCGCTCGGTGTCGCGCATGGCGGGGATCCTGCCACCTCCGGAGGCCTCGCCGGGGCCGTGACAAGGATCTCCCCGGCGCCGCCGGAACCGCCGTGCCGCAGCCGGCCCGCGCGGGGTGCCCGGGAGACGCGGAAGCCTTGCGGCCGTTGGGCCGCATCGACAGGTCGACACCTTCGGGCGGCGCCGCGGGCCGACGGTCCGGGACCTCCGTGGGGCCCGCATGGGTGAGCGTAAACCGCGCGTAGGGCGTCAGTTCACCTTCCGTTCACCCTGGTTACCTACGTTCGAATCGCCAACGACGTCGAACGATTGCCTGGGTAAATGGAAAGCTTCTCGCTGATCCTCGCGATTGTGGTGATCACCGCTCTCGCGTTCGATTTCACGAACGGTTTCCACGACACCGCCAACGCCATGGCCACCACGATCTCCACCGGCGCGATGAAGCCGAAGATCGCCGTGGCGATGTCCGCCGCGCTGAACCTTGTGGGTGCTTTCCTCTCCGTGGAGGTCGCCAACACGATCTCCAAGGGACTCGTCGACGAGTCGGGGATCCAGCCCGAGGTGATCTTCGCGGCCCTGGTGGGCGCCATCCTCTGGAACCTGGTGACCTGGCTGGTCGGTCTGCCGTCCAGCTCCTCGCACGCCCTCATGGGCGGTCTGCTGGGCGCCACCGTCGCTTCCGCCGGCTTCGGCGCGGTCAACGGCGGCACGCTGGTCACCAACGTGCTGATCCCGGCTCTCGCCGCCCCGGTGGTGGCCGGCATCGCCGCCACGGTCGGCACGCGGATGACCTACAAGCTCGGCTCGAAGACCGAGGAGCGGACCGCCAAGAAGGGCTACCGCGCCGGCCAGATCGCCTCCGCGGCCCTGGTCTCCCTCGCCCACGGCACCAACGACGCCCAGAAGACCATGGGTGTCATCACCCTGGCCCTGGTCACCGGCGGCGTGCTCGTCCCGGACTCCGACCCGCCGGTGTGGGTCATCGCCTCCGCGGGCATGGCCATCGCGCTCGGCACCTACCTCGGCGGCTGGCGCATCATCCGCACCATGGGCAAGGGCCTGACGGACCTCCAGCCGCAGCAGGGCTTCGCGGCCCAGACCTCCGCCGCCACGGTCATCCTGGCCTCCTCCCACCTGGGCTTCTCGCTCTCCACCACGCACTCCGTCTCGGGCGCCGTGATGGGCGCCGGCCTCGGCCGCAAGGGCGGCGTGGTCCGCTGGTCCACCGCCGGCCGCATGCTGGTCGCCTGGCTGCTCACCCTGCCGGCCGCCGCGCTGGTCGCCGCGGGCGCCGAGTACGTCACCCAGCAGGGCACCTGGGGCACCGTCGTGGTGGCCGTCTTCCTGGTCGGCTCCAGCCTCGGCATCTGGCTGCTCTCCCGCCGTGAGGTCGTCGACCACACCAACGTGAACCAGGTGGAGGAGGACGGGGTCGTCGCCGACGCCGTCGCCGCGGTCGGCGTGCCCCCGACCCTCGCGGTCGAGGAGGAACTCGGCCGCGTGATGCCCGCCCAGGCCACCGGCCCCGCCCTCGGCCTCGACGAGAAGCACGCGACCTCGCCCGCCAAGGTCTGACGACCTCCGGCGCACTCCCCAGCGAACCAGGAAGAGAAGCAGCATGAACATCGACTGGGCGGCTCTCGGCTCCGTCTTCGGGGTCAGCCTCGTGGCCACCGTGGTCCTGGTGGGCCTGTTCACCCTCGGCATCGCCGGCCTCTCCCAGAAGGAGAAGGCGGCCCGCACCGGGGGCACGGCCCCCCTCGCGGTCACCGGCGCCTACCTCAGCTTCGCCGGCTGCGCGGCGGCGGTGGCGTTCGGCATCTACCTGATCGTCGCCTGACCTCCCGGTCGGGCACGGCGGCGCACGGAAATCGCCCGAGGGCCCGGCGGAGACACACTCTCCGCCGGG
>NZ_JBHTVQ010000074.1:0-29394 GCF_042792855.1 Streptomyces sp. NPDC056600 | reverse complement strand
GGGGCGGGCTCGCCCGCCCCCGCCGACGACCCGGTGGCCGCGGTGCGCGAGGTGGAGTCGATCGCCGCCCTGCTCCCCGCCGATGTACGGGCCAAGGGCACGCTGCGGATCGGCAGTTCGATCGGGTCCCCGCCCGCCGCCTACTACCCGAACGGGCAGGACCGGCCCCCCGCGGGCCAGGACATCGACATCGCCGAGGCGGCCGCCCGTGTGCTCGGCCTCCGGCTCCAGCGCCAGGACGCGTCCTTCGAGACGATCCTGCCCGCCCTGTCCAGCGGCAAGTACGACCTGGGCACCGGCAACTTCGGCGTCACCGAGGAACGCCTGAGGACCATCGACTTCGTCACCTACATCAACGACGGCCAGGGCTTCGCCGTGCGCAAGGGCAGCACCGGCGTCAAGGGGAAGGTCGAGGACCTGGCCGAACTGTGCGGCCTGACGGTCGGCACCGGGGCGGGCACCACCTTCGAGGCCACCCTGGAGGAGAACAAGGGCGTGTGCGCGAAGGCCGGACGCGAGCCCTACGACGTCAAGGTGTACTCCGAGAACGGCGCCGTGGTCACGGCGCTCCAGCAGGGCCGGATCGACGTCGTCATGTCGACCATCAACGGCCTGAGGTACCAGGCCGCGCAGCCCGCGGCGGGGACCCGCTTCCTCGGCGAGTACCACCGGCTGGACGTCGGCTTCGCCTTCCGCAAGGGGTCGCCCCTGACGCCCGCCTTCCGGGCGGCGGTCGACGAGCTGATCGCCGACGGGACCTACGCCCGGATCCTCAAGAAGTGGGGCACCACCGAGTCCGCCATCGAGAAGTCACGGATCAACCCTCCCGAGCAGCGCTGAACGCCCTCTGCCGGCGGACCGTCCCACCGGCCCGCCGGCACGACCTCACCGATCGGAACACGACCCATGGGATTCACCACCGACTCCGCGCCCACCCGCGCGGCCGTGCCGGGCGGCGGCCAGGAGGCCCCGCCGGCCGCCGACCCCCTGGCCGGTCTCACGGTCGTCCCCGCACGCCACCCCTGGCGGTGGGCGGCGGTCGTGGCCGTGCTGGTGCTGTGCGCGCAGTTCGCCCACGGCCTGCTGACCAACCCGGTCTGGGAGTGGGAGGTGTTCCTCTCCTACGTCCTGTCCGAGACCATCGTCGAGGCGGTCGGCGTCACCCTGCAGCTCGTGGCGTTCGCCACCGTGCTGGGGTTCCTGATGGGCGCGCTGCTGGCCTTCATGCGGTTGTCCCGCAGTCCCGTGCTGCGCACGGTGGCCTGGACGTACGTGTGGATCTTCCGATCCATCCCCATGATCGTCCAGCTGGTGTTCTGGTTCAACCTCGGTGCCCTGTACCGGGAGCTGGGCGTGGGCGTGCCGTTCGGGCCGGTGCTGTGGTCGGTGGACAGCAACGCACTGATCGGCACCATGGGCGCCGCGCTCATCGGGCTCTCCCTGCACCAGGCGGCCTACGCCGCCGAGATCGTGCGCGGTGGCGTGCTGGCCGTCGACGGCGGGCAGCTGGAGGCCGCCGCGGCGCTGGGCATCCCCCGGGCGCGCCAGGTGCGGAGGATCGTGCTGCCCCAGGCCATGCGGGCGATCCTGCCCACCGCCGGCAACGAGGTCGTCGGCCTGCTCAAGGGCACCTCGGTGGTCTACGTGATGGCCATCGGCGAGCTCTTCTACCAGGTGCAGGTGGTCTACGGCCGCAACGGCCGGGTGATCCCGATGCTGATGGTGGCCACCGCCTGGTACGTCTTCCTGACCTCGCTGCTCAGCATTGCCCAGTACTACCTGGAGCGCCGCTTCGCCCGCGGCGCCGACCGCACCCCGCCCCCCACCCCGCTGCAGCGGGCCCGTCGGCTGGTGCGGACCCTGCGCGCCGCCGGGGCGGGTCCGGTCGCCCGCGACTCCCACGGACGCCCCGGAGGCACCCCATGACCGACAGTGCGCACACCCTCGAGCCGGAGGCGGGGCCGGTGATGCTGGACGTCCGCGGCGTCCGCAAGAGCTTCGGCCAGCTGGAGGTGCTGCGGGGCGTGGACCTCTCGGTGCGGGCCGGCGAGGTGACCGTGGTCCTCGGGCCCTCCGGCTCCGGCAAGTCCACCCTGCTGCGGACGATCAACCACCTGGAGAAGGTCGACCAGGGCTGGATCAGCGTCGACGGCGAACTCGTCGGCTACCGCCGCCGCGGCGACAAGCTGTACGAGCTCAAGGAGAAAGACGTCCTGCGGCAGCGGACCCGGATCGGGTTCGTGTTCCAGAACTTCAACCTCTTCCCGCACCTGACGGTGCTGGAGAACCTGATCGAGGCGCCGGTCTCCGCGCTGCGCCGGCCGCGCAAGGAGGCCGTGGCCGCCGCCGGGAGGCTCCTCGACCGGGTCGGCCTCGCCGACAAGGCGGACGCCTATCCCCGCCAGCTCTCCGGAGGCCAGCAGCAGCGGGTGGCGATCGCCCGTGCCCTCGCCCTGGAGCCCAAGGTGCTGCTCTTCGACGAGCCGACCTCCGCGCTCGACCCCGAACTGGTCGGCGAGGTCCTCGACGTCATCAAGGACCTCGCCCGCACCGGAACCACCATGGTCGTGGTGACCCACGAGATCGGCTTCGCCCGGGAGGCGGCCGACCGGGTCGTGTTCATGGACGACGGCGTCGTCGTCGAACAGGGAACGCCCTCCGAGGTGCTCGACCGTCCCCGCCACCTGCGCACCCGCGCCTTCCTGTCCAAGGTGCTCTGACCTCTTCCACCGCAGTCCCGCCCCGTCCTGCCACCATCCGAGGAGTCCCGCCCGCCATGGCCCCCATCAACCGCCGCACCTTCGCCCTCTCCCTCGTCACCGGCGTCGCGCTGTCCGCCTGCGCCAACCCCGACGACGGGGGCTCCACGGAGGTGCGGGACCCCAAGGGATCCGGCACCACCAAGATCAACAACTCGCCCGACCAGAAGCGTGTCACCACCGAGAAGGTGGACGCGGCGGCCGCCCTGGTGCCCAAGGCGATCCGCGACCGCGGAACGCTGGAGATCGTCGGCTCCGCCGACAGCTCCGCGCCGCTGGGCTTCTACGCCACCGACGACAAGACCCGCATCGGGGTGGAGATCGACATCGCCCATTTGGTCGCCGGCGTCCTCGGACTGGAGCCCCGGTACACCGCGGTCTCCTGGGAGAACATCTTCGTCGGCCTGGACAGCGGCAAGTACGACGTCGGCTTCAGCAACATCACCGTCACCGAGGAGCGCAAGGAGAAGTACGACTTCGCCAGTTACCGCAAGGACGACCTCGCCTTCGAGGCCCGCAAGGGCAGCGGCCTGAAGATCCGCGGGTTCCGTGACGTGGCCGGGCGGAAGGTCGCCGTGGACACCGGCACCAACCAGGAGAAGATCCTGGTCGAGTGGAGCGAGAAGGCCGAGAAGGCCGGTCTGGAACCCGTCGACATCGCGTACTACAAGGCCCAGGCGGACACCTACCTCGCGCTGGAGTCCGGGCGCATCGACCTCTGGCTCGGCCCGAGCCCCACCGCCTCCTACCACGTCGCCTCGGCGGGGAAGACCGAGATCGTCGGGACGTACTCGGGCGGCGGCGCCACCCTCCAGGGCCTGATCGCCGCCACCACCAAGAAGGACAACGGCCTGGTGAAGGCGCTCCACGCCGCGCTGGCGGAGGTCATCCGCAACGGCGCCTACGCCCAGGTTCTGGAGCGGTGGGGGCTGTCCGGCGAGGCGGTCGGGAAGTCGGAGATCAACCCGCCGGGCCTGCCGAAGACCAACCAGTAGCACCCACCCGCCAGGCCCGACAGGAAGGTACCGCCATGCCCGCGCCGTCCACCGACCCCGCGTCCCTCCCCGAACCCCTGCGGCTCGCCGTCGCCCTGGACGGCGCGGGCTGGCACCCCGCCGCCTGGCGGGAGCCGGAGGCCGCTCCCCGCCGGCTCCTGAGCGCCCGCTACTGGGCGGAACTGGTGGCCGAGGCCGAACGGGGGCTGCTCGACTTCGTCACCCTCGAGGACGGGCTCGCGCAGCAGTCCTCGCACCCCACCCGCAGGGACGACCGCACCGACCAGGTGCGCGGCCGGCTCGACGCGGTGCTGACCGCGGCGCGCGTGGCGCCGCTGACCCGGCACATAGGGCTGGTCCCGACCGTGGTGGCGACGCACACGGAGCCGTTCCACATCTCCAAGGCGATCGCCACCCTCGACCATGTGAGCGGCGGACGGGCGGGTCTCCGCGTGAAGGTGTCCGCCCGTCTCGACGAGACGGCGCACTTCGGCCGCCGGGACATCCCGCCCCTGGAGCTGCCGGCAGGCCCCGGCACCGCCGGGCCCGACGGGGTCGTCGAGGACCTCTTCGACGAGGCCGCCGATCACGTCGAGGTGACGCGCAGGCTCTGGGACAGCTGGGAGGACGACGCGGAGATCCGCGACGTCGCCACCGGCCGCTTCATCGACCGGGACAAGGTGCACTACATCGACTTCCGCGGACGCCACTTCAGCGTCAAGGGCCCCTCCATCACGCCCCGTCCGCCCCAGGGACAGCCCCTGGTGACCGCCCTCGCCCACGCCACCGTGCCCTACCGGCTGGTGGCCCGCTCCGCCGACATCGGCTACGTCACCCCGCACGACGTGGATGACGCCCGCGGCATCGTCGGCGAGATCCGCGCCGAGCAGGCGGCCGCCGGACGGGAGGGCGAACCCCTCCACGTCTTCGGCGACCTCG
This sequence comes from Streptomyces sp. NPDC056600, assembly GCF_042792855.1. Taxonomy (NCBI): domain Bacteria; kingdom Bacillati; phylum Actinomycetota; class Actinomycetes; order Kitasatosporales; family Streptomycetaceae; genus Streptomyces; species Streptomyces sp. NPDC056600. The sequence continues at coordinate 24,701 of NZ_JBHTVQ010000074.1, read as the reverse complement.
TGGTCTTCCTCGACGAGACCCCGGCGCGGGCGGCCGCCCGCCGCGACCGGCTCGACGACCTGGCCGGTGAGGAGTACACCTCCGACGCGGAGATCTTCACCGGCACCCCCGCCCAGCTCGCCGACCTGCTGCTGCACTGGCGCGAGGGCGGCCTCGGCGGCTACCGGCTGCGCCCCGCGGTCGCCGCCCACGACCTGCCCGCGATCACCCGCGGTCTGGTTGCCGAGCTGCGGGGACGCGACGTCTTCCGCCGCGCCTACGAGGCCGGCACCCTGCGCGGGCTGCTCGGACTCGCCCGCCCCGCAAGCCGCTACGCGTCCACCGCCTGACCGGAAGGAGACCGCCCACCATGAGCGCCACCGGCCGGGCCGGCACCGCCCGCAAGCAGATCCACCTCGCCGCGCACTTCCCGGGAGTCAACAACACCACCGTCTGGAGCGACCCGGATTCCGGGAGCCAGATCGACTTCAGCTCCTTCGTCCACCTCGCGCGCACCGCCGAACGCGCCAAGTTCGACTTCCTGTTCCTCGCCGAGGGCCTGCGCCTGCGCGAACACGGCGGCCACATCTACGACCTGGACGTCGTCGGCCGTCCGGACACCTTCACCGTGCTGGCCGCCCTCGCCGCCGTCACCGAGCGGATCGGCCTGACCGGCACCATCAACTCCACCTTCAACGAGCCCTACGAGGTGGCGCGGCAGTTCGCGAGCCTGGACCACCTCACCGACGGACGCGTGGCATGGAACGTGGTCACCTCCTGGGACGCCTTCACCGGTGAGAACTTCCGCCGCGGCGGCTTCCTGCCGGAGTCCCGCAGGTACGCCCGTGCCAAGGAGTTCCTCGCCACCGCCACCGAGCTCTTCGACTCCTGGCGCGGGGACGAGATCCTCGCCGACCAGGAGAGCGGCCGGTTCCTGCGGGAGCCCGGGGCGGGCGCCTTCGCCCACAAGGGCGAGGAGTTCACCATCGAGGGACGGTTCGACGTCCCCCGCAGCCCCCAGGGCCGGCCGGTGATCTTCCAGGCCGGGGACTCCGACGAAGGCCGTGAGTTCGCCGCCTCCTCCGCCGACGCCATCTTCAGCCGCTACGGCACGCTGGACGAGGGCAAGGCCTTCTACGCCGACGTCAAACGGCGCCTGGCCCGGTACGGACGCACCCACGAGCAACTGCTGATCCTTCCCTCCGCCACCTTCGTGCTCGGCGACACCGACGAGGAGGCGGCCGAACACGCCCGGCAGGTGCGCCGGCAGCAGGTCAGCGGCGCCACCGCGCTGCGCCACCTGGAGTTCGTCTGGAACCGCGACCTGTCCGGCTACGACCCGGACGGGCCGCTGCCGGACGTCGATCCCGTCGTCGGCGAGCACACGGTGGCCCGCGGACGGGCCCAGGTGCGGATGTACCGCGACCCGGTCGCCACCGCCCGCCGATGGCGGGAGCTGGCCGAGGCCAACCACTGGTCCATCCGGGACCTGGTCATCCACACCGGCAACCGGCAGACGTTCGTCGGCTCCCCGCAGACCGTCGCCCGCGCCCTGGACGAGTTCGTCCAGGCGGACGCCGCCGACGGCTTCATCCTGGTGCCGCACCTGGTCCCCGGCGGCCTGGACGGCTTCGCCGACACGGTGGTGCCGCTGCTGCAGGAACGCGGCGTCTTCCGCACCGAGTACGAGGGGACCACCCTCCGCGACCACCTAGGCCTCGCCCACCCCGACACCCGCCGCGACGCCCGCCCCGGCGCCGGTCCCGAGGCCGCGGACGGCGCCGGTCACGGGGCCCGGACAGGCGCCCTCTGACCACCCCTCCCACCGTCACCACCTGCTCGTCCCCCCTCACGACACAGAGGAGCACCATGCCACCCGGACCCCGCCCGGCCGATCGTCACGAGGCCGCCTACGACCGCCGAAGACTGCGCCAGTGGCTCGCCGGTGACGCCAAGGCGGAGGGAGTGTCCCGCCGCCACCTGCTCACCCTGCTGGCGGCCGCCGGCGCCGGCGCCGCGCTGCCCGCCCTCGCCCCCGCCCCGGCCGCGCACGCCGCCGACACCATCGTGAAGCCGCTGCCGGCCGAGGCGTTCGTCCGGCACGGGACCAACGCCGAGACGCGCTGGGAGGCCCTGCGGGGCACCGGGTACCACACGCCCAACGAGCTGTTCTTCGTCCGCAACCACACCTCCACCCCGCTGATCGACGCCGACGGCTGGCGGCTGCGGCTGTGGGGCGACGGACTGCGCGGAACCCCCGGCCAGGACCGCCCCGTCGAGTTCGGCTACGACGACCTGCGCGCGCTGCCCTCCGTCAGCCGGGTCGCCTTCGTGGAGTGCGCGGGCAACGGGCGCGGCAACTACGCCACCCAGCAGGGTCAGACGGTGAGCGGCACCCCGTGGGGCCTCGGGGCGATCGGGGTCGCCCGCTGGCGCGGCGTACGCCTGGGCGACGTGCTGCGACGGGCCGGGCTGTCGTCGTACGCCGTGGACGTGCAGCCGCGCGGCCTGGACGCCGAGTACGTCAGCGGCGGTGAGAACCTCGGCCGGGTGCGGCGCCCCCTGCCGCTGGTCAAGGCGCTGGACGACGTGATCCTCGCCCACGAGATGAACGGCGAGCCGCTGCCGCCCGACCACGGGCACCCCGTACGGGTGCTGGTCCCCTCCTGGGTGGGCATCGCCTCGATCAAGTGGGTCGGCGACATCGAGGTGTCCGCCGAGCCGCTGTACTCCCCGTGGAACACCACCTTCTACCGCCTGTTCGGCTCCGCGTACGGCGAGACCGGCAGCGCCCCGATCGGCGTCCAAGCCCTCAAGAGCGCCTTCGAGCTGGGGCCGGACGCGACGTTCCGGGCGGGGGAGGGACAGGTGCTGCACGGCCGCTCGTGGTCCGGCGCCGGGGGCGTCACCCGGGTGGAGGTCAGCACCGACGGCGGGGCGCACTGGCGGACCGCCGCGCTGCACGACCCGCCGCGCACCGGCGCCTGGTCCCGCTGGTCGCTGCCCTGGCGCCCCACCGCGCCCGGCACCACGCACCTGCTGGCCCGCGCCACCGACACGGCCGGCCGCACCCAGCCGGAGACCACGCCGCACAACACCCAGGGCTACCTGTTCGACGCGGTGGTACGCCACCGCGTCACCGTGGTCTGACCGCGGGCCCGGCGCGCTGCGAGCCGCGTCCCGGACGCCCTTGACCTTCACACCGATGTGAGGCCTGTGGAATCGCGTCATGACGAACCGAACAGCATTTCGTGTGGGCATCGCACTGGACGGCGTGGGCTGGCACCCGGCGGCGTGGTCGCACGCACCGGGAGCGGACCCCGCCGCGCTCTTCACCGGGGACCACTGGACCGGCTGGGGCCGGGCGGCGGCCGCCGGGGGCGTCGACTTCGTGACGCTCGAGGACGGCCTGGGCCTGTGGACCGACCGCTTCGGCACCGCCGCCGACGACACCGGCCGCCGGGTGCGCGGGCGGCTGGACCCGGTGGTGGTCGCCACGCTCCTTCTGGCGACCACCGGCATCCCGGAGGTCGTCGTCACCCGCAACGTGACGCACTTCCCCCCGTTCCAGGTGGCCGCGCAGCTGGCGTCCCTGGCGGCGATCGGTCCCGGCCGGGTGGTGTGGCGTCCGCAGGTCTCGGCGGACGCCCGTGACGCCGCCGTGGTCGGAGGCGCCCCCACACCCGCCCTCGAGCCTCAGGACGTGTACGTGCCGACCAGGATCGCGCGGCGGCTGCGCGATCTGTTCCGGGACGCCGAGGACCACGTGCGCGCCGTGCGCCGCCTCTGGGAGACCTTCCCGGCCACGGCGCTGGGCGGCGAGGACGGCGCCTTCTGGCGGCCGGGACACATCCGGCCGGTGCCTTTCACGGGCGAGCCGCGGTACCCGGCCGCAGGACCGCTGACGGTGCCGGTCTCGACGCCGCCGGCGGTCGCCGTGCTGGCCCACCACGCGCTGGAGCCCTACCGGCTCGCCGCCGCCGTGGCCGACCGGGTGTTCCTCACGCCCACCACGGAGAACCCGTTGTCCGGACTGATCGCCGCGTTCCGTCAGGTCGAGGCGCTCACCCCGGACCGCGTGGAGACCCAGGTGTACGCGGACGTCGCGGTCGTGCTCGGGGACAGCGAGGACCACGCCCAGGACCGACTCGGGCGGCTGGACGCAGCCGCCGGCGAGCCGTGGTCGACGGACACCGGTGTCTTCACGGGAACCGCGAAGCGGCTCGCCGGCGAGCTGGCGGACCGGCGCGACGGCCTCGGCCTCGCCGGAGTCCGCCTGCGGCCCGCCGTCCTCGCCGACGACGGCGGTCGCGTCGTCCGTGAACTCGCCCCGCTGACGCGGTGATCCGGCCGCGGCCGAAGGGCTCAGGCCGGGGCCGCTTCGGGGGTCGCGGCCGGCCGGGCCCGGTGCTTCTCGACCTCCGCCAGGTACTCGCTCATCGCGTCACGGTTGCGGACCAGCACCTCGATCCGCTCGCTGAGCTTGTCCCGCTCGCCGGTCAGCAGGGCCAGCATCTCGGGCGTGGCGTCCGGGAAGTGGATCGACCGGGGCTTGTCCAGGCAGGGCAGGATCTGCCTGATGATCCGGGTCGGCAGCCCGGCCGCCAGGAGCCCGCGGATCTGCTTCACCCGGTCCACGTACCGCTCGTCGTACTCCCGGTACCCGTTCGCCCCCCGGTCCGGGACGATCAGCCCCTGCTCCTCGTAGTAGCGCAGCAGCCTGCGTGAGGCCCCCGTCAACCGCGACAGCTCACCGATACGCACGCCGTCAGCCTAGTCACGCACGACCCGCTTGACCATCACACCGATGTGAGGGTTTCAGGATGCGTGCATGACCACCACGACACCGTCCCGGGTCCGACGCACCGCCCTGCCGTGGCCGGCGTTGCTCGCGCTGGGCACCGCGGTCTTCATCACCAGCCTGACCGAGACCCTGCCCGCCGGAGTCCTTCCGGAGATGTCCGCCGATCTCGCGGTGAGCGCCGGCGCGGCAGGGCAGGCCGTCACCGTGTACGCCGCCGGCACCGCCCTGACGGCCGTCCCGCTGGCGGCCGCCACCGCCTCCGTCCCGCGCAAGCGCCTGCTGCTCGGCGCCATGACCGCCTTCCTGGTCGCCAACACCCTCACCGCCGCCGCGCCGGGCTACGCCGTGCTCCTGGCCGCCCGGTTCCTCGCCGGGGTCGCCGCCGGTCTCGCCTGGGCGATCCTCGCTGGCCACGCGCGGAGCATCGCCCCGGCCGGGCTGGAAGGGCGGGCCATCGCCGTCACCATGACCGGGATCCCGCTGGCACTGTCCCTGGGCGTTCCCGCCGGCACCCTGATCGGGGAACACGCGGGATGGCAGGCGGCGTTCGCGGCGGTCTCGGTGGCCACCCTCGCCGTCATCGGCTGGATCGTCCGGTCCGTCCCCGCGGCGCGCCGGCCGGAGCCCGGGGAGGAGGCGAAGGCGACCGTCCTGCGGACCCTGCGGGTCCCCGGCGTCGCCGCGGTCATGACGGTGGTGGTCACCTTCGTGCTCGGCCACACGATCGTCTACGCCTACATCGCGTCCTACCTGCGGCAGGCCGGTCTCGGCCGGTCCACCGGCACGATCCTGCTGATGTTCGGCGCCGCCTGCCTGGCGGGCATCTGGTTCGTCGGGCGCCATGTCGACCGGGGACTGCGGGTGTTGGCGTGGAGCGGGGCGGCCCTGTTCACCCTCGCCACCGCGGCCTTCGCGCTCACCACCGCGCCGTGGGCCGTCGGGGCGGCCGCCGTCGTCTGGGGCCTGGGCTGGGGAGGCGTGCCCACCCTGCTGCAGACCGCCGCCGGCCGGGCCGGCCTGCGGCACGGCCGGGCCGCCGCCGACACCGCGCAGGCCGTCCTCGTCACGTTGTGGAACGTCGCGATGATGCTCGGCGGGATCATGGGCGGTCTCCTGCTCGAGGGCCTCGGCGCGACCTCGGTGGCCGTGGCGGCGGCGGTCCTCGGCGCGACGAGCCTGCTCGTCGTCGCCCTCGCCCGCCGTCACGCCTTCCCCGCGCGCCCCACCGCGCCGCCGGTGCCGGGCGGCGTCACAACGCCCGTGCCGCGTAGGCCCTGACGTCCGCGTCCGGGTCCGTCGTCGCGGAGGACAGGGCGGCCCGGGCGTCCACGACGGCGCGATGCCGGGTCAACGCGGTGACGGCCGACTTGCGGACGTCGGCGTTCGGGTCGGCCAGGGCCTCGGCGAGGGCGGGGACGGCGATGCCGGGGTCCGCGGCGGCCAGGGCGGCCGCGGCGCCGGCCCGCACCTGCCAGGCCGGGTCGGACAGGGCCGCCGCCGAGCGTTCGGCCAGCGGCGCGGGGCAGCCGGTCGTCGCCAGTGCCTCATGGGCGGCCGCACGCACCAGGGCGTCGGGGTCGCCCAGAAGGCCCGCGAGGGCCGGGAGCACCGGCCCGGTTCCGGAACCGGCCGGTGCGGGTTCCCGCGGCTGCCCCGCCGCGACGGAGGCCAGGGCCCTGGCGAGGGCCACCCGGACCTCGCGGGAGGGGTCGGCGGTCGCGGCACGGGCCAGGTCCCCGACGGCGTCGATTGACACCAGGGCACGGACCGCGGCAAGGCGGACCGCGATGTCGGAGTCCGCCAGAAGCCCGGCGAACAGCCGGGCGTCACCGAGGCGCAGGACCCGCAGGACGTCCAGGGCGGTGGCTCGCGCCACCGGGTCGGACGCCGGGAGGGCGGCGGTGAGGCGCTCGCGCAGGGCCGGCTCCGGCTCCAGCGTCTCGACCAGTTCGAGCAGCGAGGCGGCCGCCGCGCCGCGGACTTCGGCGTCGGGGTCGGTGAGCGCGGCGGCCAGGGCGGTCCCGGTTCCCGGCGGTGCGGTCTCCGTGAGGACGGTGACGGCCGTCCGGCGGACCCCGGGCTCGGGATCGGCCAGGTAGGGGGCGAGGTCGTCCAGCCCGGGGTCGGCCTCCGCCAGGGAGAGCAGCGCGAGCAGCCGGGGCGTCACCGCCGCGTCCCTGCCCGAGCCCGAGCCCGAGCCCGAACCGGAGCCCGAGCCCGAACCGGAGCCCGAGCCCGAACCGGAGCCCGTGTCGGAGCCGAAGCCGGAGTCGGAGCCCGAGCGAGCGCGCGCGGAGGCGTCGTGCACGGCCTGTTTCCCGCCTGCCGCGACCGGTGCCACGTCCCGGGCCCCCGCGGTCGCCACCTGCTCGGGGTGGACCTCGCCGAGGTGGCGTGAGGGCCCGCCGACCGGCGCGAAGTCGTCGACCGGCACCAGGTAGGGGGCCACCGGACGGGCCGTGAACTCCATCGCCCCGCCGGGGGACTGCCGCAGATCCAGGTGGTGGAACCAGGACGCGTCGTCCCTGTCCGGGTGGTCGAGACGGTCGTGGTAGAGCCCCCAGCGGGACTCGGTGCGGGCCAGGGAGGCCCGCGCGGCCATCTCCGCGCAGTCGCGGATGAAGGTGACCTCCGCGCAGCGCATCAGCTCGTGGGCGGTGCGGGCCCCCATCGAGGCGATGTCGGCGCGCATCCTCTCGAACGCCTCCAGAGCCAGCGACAGCCGGGCGCCCGACTTCGGGGGAGCGACGTAGTCGTTCACGAAGCGGCGCAGCTTGTACTCGACCTGGGCCTGCGGCGGACCGTCCGGATGGCGCAGCGGACGGTAGATCAGCTCGTGCGCCGCCCGCAGCTGGTCGGCGGGCAACTCTCCCTCGTAGGGCGCGTGGCGCGACGCGTCCGCGCCCGCCAGGTCGCCGAAGACGAAGGCGCCGATCATGTAGTTGTGCGGGACACAGGCCAGGTCCCCGGCGGCGTACAGCCGGGGCACCGTGGTGCGGCCGTGGTCGTCGACCCGCACCCCCGAGGCGGAGTGCCCTCCGCACAGGCCGATCTCGGAGATGTGCATCTCGACGTCGTGGGTGCGGTAGTCGTGGCCGCGGCCCGCGTGGAAGGCGCCGCGGGTCGGGCGCTCCGTCGTGTGCAGGATCGACTCCAGGGCCGAGACCGACTCCTCGGGGAGGTGGCTGAGTTTCAGGTACACCGGTCCCCGGTCCCCGGCCACCTCCGCCGCGAACTCGGCCATCATCTGTCCCGACCAGTAGTCGGAGTCCACGAAGCGCTCGCCGTGCCGGTTCACCTGGTACCCCCCGAACGGGTTGGCGACGTAGGCGCAGGCGGGCCCGTTGTAGTCCTTGATCAGCGGGTTGATCTGGAAGCACTCGATACCGGTGAGCTCGGCGCCCGCGTGGTAGGCCATCGCGTAGCCGTCGCCCGCGTTGGTCGGGTTCTCGTACGTGCCGTACAGATAGCCGGAGGCCGGAAGGCCGAGGCGGCCGCAGGCGCCGGTCGCCAGGATCACCGCCCCCGCGCGGACGGTGACGAACGCGCCCGTGCGCGTGTGGAAGCCGGCCACGCCCACGGCACGGCCCCGCACCGTCAGCACCCGCACCGGCATCACCCGGTTCTCGATCCGGATCCGCTCCCGCATCTCCCGCCGCCGCAGCTGCCGGTACAGGACCTTCTTGATGTCCTTGCCCTCCGGCATCGGCAGCACGTACGACCCGGACCGGTGCACCTGCCGCACGGCGTACTCCCCGTGCTCGTCCTTCTCGAACTTCACCCCGTACGACTCCAGGCGCCGCACCATCGCGTGGCCGAGCGTCGCGGTCTGCCGGACGGTGGACTGGTCGACGATGCCGTCGTTGGCCCGGGTGATCTCCGCGACGTAGTCGTCGGGTTCGGCCCGGCCCGGGATCACCGCGTTGTTCACGCCGTCCATCCCCATGGCCAGGGCGCCCGAGTGACGCACGTGCGCCTTCTCCAGGAGCAGGACGTCCGCGCCCTTCTCCGCGGCGGTCAGGGCGGCCATCGTGCCGGCGGTGCCGCCTCCGACCACGAGGACGTCACAGGTCAGTTCGCCGGCGTCCGCGAGGTCGGGGATCTCGAGGGAAGTGTCCACCAGAGTGCCTTTCAGGAGCCGAGTGCGGTGAGCAGGTCCCGGCGCAGGACCGCGCGGGCCGGGTCGTCGTGGGCGGCGCGCTCCCGCGGACGCGGTACGTCCCGCAGGGCGATGAGCCGGCCGGAGCCGAGGAGGGCCACGCGGTCGCCCAGGAACAGGGCCTCGTCGACGTCGTGGGTCACGAAGAGCACGGTCGCGCCGGTGCCGTGCAGCACCTCCAGCAGCAGGTCCTGCATGCCGGCGCGGGTCTGCGCGTCGAGAGCGCCGAACGGTTCGTCCATGAGGACGGCGCGCGGCCGGCCCGCCAGCGCGCGGGCCAGCTGCGCCCGCTGCCGTTGCCCCCCGGAGACCCGGTGCGGCAGCCGGAGCGCCTGCTCGGTGAGGCCGACCCGCTCCAGCCACGCCTCGGCCTGTTCCCCGCGCCGGGCGCGCGGCATGCCCTGGATGGCCAGCGGCAGCTCCACGTTGGCGCGCAGGGTGCGCCAGGGCAGCAGGGCGTCCTCCTGGAAGACGAGCGCCCGGTCAGCCCCGGGCCCGGTCACCGGCCGGCCGTCCTGCTCCACCACCCCGGCCCGCACGGGCAGCAGCCCGGCCACGGTGCGCAGCAGCGTCGACTTGCCGCAGCCGGAGGCTCCGACGACGGTGAGGATCTCCCCGGGGGCGATGTCCAGGTCGACGCCCGTCACGGTGTGGGCGCCCGGCCGGCCCAGGGTGGCGTCACGAAGGGTGAGGCGGGCACCGGACGGGGCGGGAGAGACGGCCCGCGTCCCGGCCGGCCCGGTGTCAGACGAGGTGCTCACGGCGTGCCTCCTCGGGCTCGACGGCTTCCGGGGCGGGCGACGCGGATGCGGCGGACGCCGGGGCGGCGGGGCCGGGCGCGGACCCGGCACCCGGCACGTACGAGGTGCGCGGCAGCCAGCGCGTCAGGCGACGGCCGGCCAGCTCGACCGCGGTGGAGGTCAGCCAGCCCAGCAGGCCGATGGTGACCATGCCGACGAAGACGCCCGGGTAGTCGACGATCGTGTAGTCCTGCCAGGTGCGGTAGCCGACCCCGTACTGGCCGGAGATCATCTCGGCGGAGATCACACAGATCCAGGACACGCCGATGCCCACCGACAGGCCGCCGAAGATGCCGGGCAGGGCGCCCGGCAGGACCACCGCACCGAGGATCCACCGGCGGCCGCCGCCCATGGTGCGCGTCGCCTCCTCCCACACGGGGCTCAGCGCCCGCACCGCGTGCCGGGTGGAGACGAGGACCGGGAAGAAGGCGGCGGTGCAGGTGATGAAGACGATCCCCTGCTCGTTCGAGGGGAAGAGCAGGATCGCGACGGGGACCAGGGCGATGGCGGGGACGGGCCGCACGACCTCCAGGACCGGGCCGAGCACGTCCTCGGCGAGCCGGGAGCGCGCCACGAGCACTCCGGTGGCCACGCCCAGGACGGCGGCGAGCAGGAAACCGGTCACGATCCGGGTGAGGCTGTCGGTGAGATCGGTCCAGTAGTCGGGGCCGGAGAGCCGGCCGGCGAAGGTCCGGGCCACGTCCGTCACGGTCGGGAACTGCGAGAAGCGCAGCCACAGGTCCACGTCGAGAGCGGTCAGCAGCTGCCACAGGCCCAGAGCCGCTGCCAGGGACCCGGCCCGCAGCGCGAGCCGGCCCGGCCGGCCGGGGTAGCGGCTCATGAGGCGCGTCCCAGGGCGTCCGCGTAGCTGATCAGCCTGGCGCCCTCGTGACCGGCGACGTACGCCCGCGCCGTCTCCGGCGCGACGAAGGGCAGCGACCGCTCGCCGTCCGCCACCCAGACGGCCTTGTCGGCGAACCAGGGGGTACCGGTGGTGGCGTCGGGGACGTAGGCCGCGCGGATGCCGTCCCTGTGCCGCGCGAGATGCACGAGAAGTTCGTCGGGGGAGGCGAACTCCACCGTCCTGGAGGCCCCTTCGGGCCACACCTCGCTCGCCGCGGCCGGCGGGGCGGCCCGCAGCCGCTCGGCGTACCCGGCGCCGAGGGCCTTTTTGACGTACCGGTCGTCGACGAACGAGTCCACGTCGATGTCGCCGGTCAGCTTCGCCGCCTTCAGGATCGCCACGTCCTCTTCGAGCGCGGAGACCAGCTGCGGCTTGACGGACGGGTCGAAGGTCGCGATGCCGTGGGCTCCGTTGTAGAGGTAGACGACCTCGGCCGGCAGACCCGTCGCCTCGGCGACCTTCTCCGCGGCGTCCACCGGGTGGGCGTCGAGATAGTCGGTCGCCTCCGCCTGGGCCCTGAGGTACGCCTCCAGAACGGCCGGACGCCGCTCGGCGAAGTCCGCGCGGGCGGTGACGCCGTGGAAGGTGGGCAGGTCGAGCTGCGCGCCGTCGTACAGCGCCTTCGCCTTGCCCTGGTGGGCGAGCAGCCCGGGCCAGGCGACGAACTGCGACAGCGCGTCCGCGCTGCCCGCCGCGAGGGCCGAGGCGCCCACCGCGGGCTGCTGGTTGAGCTTCTCGATGTCCCGTGCGGGGTCGAGGCCCGCCTGCCGCAGGGCCCGCACCAGGGTGCCGTCGGCGGCGGATCCGACGCTGGTGGAGACCTTCGCACCCTTCAGGTCCTTCAGCGAGGTGAGCTTCGATCCCGGGGCCACGACGACCGTGTTGAGGCCGCCCTTGAGGTTGTAGCCGGTGACCGAGACCAGGTGGGTGGGCCGGTTCAGCTGCTTGCCCCGGGCCGCGTTGATGAGCAGGGGGAAGTCGCCCATCGAGCCGATGTCGATCTTCCCGGCGGTCATCTGCGCGGTGATGGGCGCGCCGGTGGCGAAGTCCTGCCACTCCACCTTGTACGTGGTGCCGTCGTCGAGGGCCTTCAACTGCTTCTCGAAGTGGCCGAGGGAACGCAGGAGGGTGCCGGCGGTGACCGTGTTGATGGTCTTCGACTGGTAGCCGACGGTGACGGTGACCGTGGAGGAGCCGTCCGCCTCGGCGCTGCCGCCGCAGGCGGACACAGGGAGCAGGAGGACGCCCGCGGCGAGCGCGACCGCCGGACGTCTCAGGAGAGTCGTGGTCATGGGAATGCGGGCCTCTCAACGCAGCAGGTAGGGCATGTCGACCGTGACGGCGCCGGTGGGACACCGGGCCGCGCACGGGCCGCAGTACCAGCACTCGTCGACGTGCATGTAGGCCTTGCCGCTGGTCTCGTCGATGGCGAGGGAGTCCAGCGGGCACATGTCCACGCAGAGCGTGCAGCCGGCGATGCACTTCGTGGCGTCGATGGTCACGGGCACGTCGGCCCGTTGGGGCACCAGGGGCATGGCTGTCTCCGGGAAGGTCGTGCGGTACGGGACGGGGGAGGGCTACAGGGAGCGGTGGAGCCGGCCGCTCATCGAGATGCGGTCACCGCGGAAGCGGATGAACTCCAGGTCGACGGGGCGTCCGTCGCAGAGATGCGTGAGGCGCTCCAGCATCAGCACGGCGGCACCGCGCGGCGCCTGCAGCACGGTGGCGGAGTGCGCGTCGGCGCTGACCGCCTCCAGGGTGATCTCGGCATGGCCGAGCGCGCGGCCGGTGACGGTCTCCAGCAGGCGGAAGACGTCGGTGTTCTCCAGGTCGGCGCCGAGCAGTTCGGTGCCGATGTCGAGGGGGATGTACGTGAGGTCGAGGGAGAGCGGGAGGCCGTTCAGGCGCCGCAGACGTTCGATGTAGACGACATCGGCGCCGGGCGCGACGCGGAGGCGTTCGGCGACCAGGGCGGGCGCGGGGAGGAGACCCACGGTGCGGACCTCGTTGGTGACGTGCCCGTGCTCGTGAAGGGTCTCGGCGAGACCCATCAGGCGGTCGAGGCCGTGCGGGTACTTCTGGGCGACGACCACGGTGCCGACACCGGGAAGGCGTTCCACCAGCCCTTCCGCGCGCAGGAGGTCCAGCGCGAGGCGGACGGTGTTGCGCGAGACCCGGAACTCCTGGGCCAGGTCCGACTCGTGCGGGAGGGTCCCGTCCGGACAGCCGCCCGTGAGGAGCTGACGGCGCAGCAGGTCGGCGAGCTGGCGTGCGCGGTCCGCGCGCAGCCGGCGCCGGGTGCGCTGGGCCGCGACGGTGGGCGCGCCCTGGCCGGCGTGGTCCCGGACGCGGTCGGTGGGTGGCATGGCCCGAACCATAACGATCCGATGCGGATCGTGGTGTTGCCGCAGTATTGCGCCACTTCCCGGCCTGGCCGTCACCTGGATGACCTGGGCCTTCGGGGCGCGGACCAGAAGATCTGCCTCTTCGGGCGGACGAACCTTCGCGCGGTGCGCGTCGAACGAACCGGGCCTCCGCTCCGTCGTCGTACAGGGGAGGCCGACAGGTCCCCCGGTGGCCGGGAGAGGGAGGACGGGCGATGGGCACGGGAGCATCGGCGCGGAAGCGGCGCGTGCGGGGCGTGGCGGTGGTGGCCCTGTTGGCGGCGGTGGCCGGCTGCACGAGCGGGGGACGGATCGAGCGGACGCGGACGGAGGGCGGACTCGGGGCGGGCGGTGAGGCCGGCGCGAAGTGCGTCTACGTCGTCGAGTTCGAGGGCCGTTCCTATCACGAGGCCGGGGACCCGGAGTTCACGCCCGGCGAGGCCATCGGCACCGGGCTGGTGCCGGTGTGCGACGACGGCGGGGCGGGCGCGGGGGAGAAGCCCGAGGAGGTGACCGTCCGGGAGGTGGAGGGCGTGGCCCCGGAGACTGCCCTGGCGGTGACCCGGACCCCGGGCGACGTCGTGCTGGTGGCGGTCCCCGGGGCGGACCTCCGGTAGCCGGCCGTCGTCCCCCGATCCGTGGCGCTTCGAAAATTTCGGACTCGTCTTGCGCTCAAATAACCAGATCTGCAAGCAAGTTGGGCGCGGACGAGGTGCAACCGGCCGGTGATGGTGTGTAGTTTGCCATCTGCTCGACAGACACCTGTGCACCGCCGCCCAGTCGTATCCGAGACCCCGAGGTCCTCATACATGATCGAGATACCGGAGCTGGCCTTCGGCTGCCTGGCCGCCGGGACGGCGGGCGCCTTCGCGCTGGGAGGGGGCCTGTGGCGCTCCAGGCGGGAACAGGACCGGCTCCGGCGGGAGACGGCCGGGCTGCGCCAGCAGGCCGAGCAGTCCCTCCGGGCCGGGCTCGAGGAGGCCGAGCGGGTCCGTCAGGCGTTCACGGCCGAGCTGGAGCACCTCGTCGCCCGGCGGATGCCGGCCGAGGCCACCCGCGCCACCCACCCGCACGTCCCGGTGCCCGGACCGGCCGGCACGGCGGGAGCCGCGACCGAACCGGTGCTGGAGGCCCTGCGCGCCGCGATCCTGAAGGAGCGCAAGCGCGTCGACGCCGCCGCCTGCGCCGGGATGCGCGGCGCCACCCGGGAGATCCAGGCGAGCCTGTACCGCCTTCAGGACCTCCTGCACGGCCTCCAGGAACGCTACGACGACCCCGAGCTGGCGCAGGTCCTCTTCACCCTCGACCACGAGAACGAGCAGTCGCTGCGCCGGGCCCAGGTCACCGCCGTGGTCTGCGGGGCGTGGGTGGGACTGGCCCGCGAGGAGTCCCACCTCGTCGACGCCGTCACCGGAGGGCAGGCCCGGCTGGCCGGCTACCGCCGGGTCAGGCTCCACAACCACCTCCTGCCCGGCACCGCGCTGGTCTCCCACGCCGTGGAGCCCGTCGCGATCATCGCCGCCGAGCTCATCGACAACGCGCTGCGGCACTCCTCGCCGGAGACCTCGGTGGTCGTCAACCTCGAACACGTCGACAACGGCGTCGCCGTGACCGTCGACGACGCGGGCGTCGGCATGTCGCCCGACGAGAGGGCCGCGGCGCAGCGCATGGTCGCCGGCACCGACCCGATCCTCTTCTCCGACCTGGGCGACCCGCCCCGGATGGGCCTCGCCGCGGTCGGGCAGCTCACGCGCCAGTTCGACCTCGCGGTGGACCTCTCCTCGCGGTCCCCGTACGGGGGAGTGCGGGCCGTCCTGCTGGTCCACGGCCACCTGCTGAGCCACATCGACCCGGAGCTGCGCCCCGCCGCCGCGAGCGCGTCCCCCTCCACCCGCACCGGAGAGGTGCCCAGACCGCGCCTGCCCGAGGACGACGGGGAGCCCGCCCACGACCGGGCCGCGTCCGGGCCGGACGCGCCGGCCGCCGACCCCGCCCGCCCGGAGCCCGCCGCCGAGGACCTTCCGCGCCGCCGTCGCCGTCAGGTGTCGCCGGACCAGGCGGCGCTGATCCGGCCGAGCGCGGCCGAGGCCGCCGCCCCCGCCCGTTCGCCCGAGGAGTGCGCCGCAGCCCTGGGCGCCCTCCAGTCGGCGACCGCCGCCGCCCGTGAAGCGGCCCGAACCGAAGGGACCGATCCCCGATGACGAACCGCGAGACCGGTGACAGCGCGTGGGTCCTCGACCCGATCCTCGAGGTCCCGCACGTGAAGGCCGCCGTGCTGCTCACCCGGGACGGCCTGGTGTCCGGCTTCTCCGAGGCGCTCACCCAGGACTCGGCCGACCGCGTCGCCGCCATCACCTCCACCGTGCAGGGCGCCTGCCGCACCGCGGCCGCCGCGTTCGCCGACATGCCGGCCGCCCAGCTGCGGCAGGTGGTGATCGAGTCCGACCACGGCTACATCCTGGTCGCGCCCACCGACTACGGCACCTGCGTCGCCGCGTTCGGCGACCCGGAGGTCCGGCTCGACCTGCTCGGACACCGCGTGCACTCGCAGGTCGCCCGGCTCGGCGAGAAGGTGATGGCCGCCGCGCCCCGCGCGGCCGAGGGCGGCGCCTCCCAATGAGGGGGCACAGAGCCGGCCGGCCGCTGGTGCCCGCCTACCTCTCCACCGAGGGGGTGGCGCGGCCCAGCCGCAACAGCCTGGAGCGCCTGTCGGTGCTCACCTCCACCGCCGGCCCGGACCCCGGCGAGCTGCCGCCCGCCCAGCAGGCGCTGCTGGGCGAGCTGGAGGGCGGCTCGCTGACCGTGGTGGAGGCGGCGGCGCTGCTGCGCCTGCCGGTCTCCGCCGTCCGGGTCCTGTCCGCCGCCCTGATCGACCAGGGGCTGGTGACGGCGCGCCCGCCCGTCCCGTCCGCCGGCCAGCCCGACCACGACCTGCTGAAGAGAGTCGCCGATGGCCTCCGCGCCCTCAAGCTCTGACGTATCGCCCGCCGGGAGCCGGGTCCTCGACGACGCCGTCCGGGCCGGGGACCTCCATCTCCCCGCCGCCGCCAAGGAACTGGTGAAGATCGTCGTCGTCGGCCCGTTCGGCGTCGGCAAGACCACCCTGATCGACTCGGTCTCCGAGATCCGCCCCCTGCACACCGAGGAACACCTCACCGAGGCGTCCGTCGCCGTCGACGACCTCGACGGCGTCCGGGACAAGCGGACCACCACCGTGGCCATCGACTTCGGCCGGATCACCCTCGGCGAGGAGACCGTCCTCTACCTGTTCGGCACCCCGGGGCAGGAACGCTTCCGCGCGCTGTGGGCCGACATCGCCTACGGGGCGCTCGGCGCCCTCGTGCTCGTCGACAGCCGTCGCCTCGACGCCTCCTTCGACGTCCTCGGCCTGGTCGAGGAGTCGGGGCTGACGTACGCGGTCGCGGTCAACACCTTCCCCGACTCCCGCCGTTACCCCGAGGAGCAGTTGCGGGAGTCCCTCGACCTGGCGCCCGACACCCCCCTGGTGGAGTGCGACGCCCGGGACACCCACTCCTCCGTCGACGCGCTGCTCGCCCTGGTGGAGCACCTGATCGACCTCGACGCCCGCGCGACGGCAGGACAGGTGCGCCGATGACCACGTATCCCGCCCCCTCGGAGTCCTTCGAGCGCTCCGCCCCGGTGCGGCTGTGGGAGGACGGCTTCGCCGCCGACCCGCGCCGCTCCTACGAGGCGCTGCGCGCCCAGGGCTCGGTCGGCCGGGCCGAACTGGCTCCCGGCGTACCGGCGTACGTGGTCACCGACCGCAAGGCCGCGCTCGACATGCTGCACGACGAGAAGACCTGGACCCGCGACCCGCGTGCCTGGCAGGAGACGGTCCCCGAGGACCTGCCCGTCCTCGGCATGATGCGCTGGCGTCCCAACACCCTCTTCTCCGACGGCGAGCAGCACGTCCGCTACCGCACCGCCCTGCTCGACGCCTTCGCCCTGGTCGAGCCGCACGACCTGCGCGAGCGGGTGATCCGGGCGGTGCACATCCTGGTCTCCCGGTTCGGGCCGAGCGGCGAGGCGGACCTGGTGCGCGACTTCGCCCGCCCGCTGATGACGCTGGTCTTCAACAGCCTCTTCGGCTTCCCCGAGGGCGAGGCCGACCGGCTCAACGACGCCATCGGCGCGCTGATGGAGGGCGGCGAGGCCGCCGCCGTCGCCGAGGCCGAGTACGGCAGGTACGTGCTGGACCTGATCGCGGCCAAGAAGGCCAGGCGCGGCGACGACCTCACCAGCCGGCTGCTGGACCACCCGCTGGAGCTCACCGTCGAGGAGGTGACCTGGCAGGTCTTCCTCACCCTCGGCGCCGGCCACGAGCCCTCCACCAACCTGGTCACCAACGCGCTCTCCCGCATCCTCGGCAACCCGGCGTACTACTCCACCCTCACCAGCGGCTCCCGCCCCGTGCGCGACGCCGTCCTCGAGGTGCTCCGCTACGAGACCCCGCTCACCAACTACGGCGTGCTCTACGCCCGCGAGCCGGTCAGCTTCCACGGCGTGTGGGTGCAGTCGGCGGTGCCGGTCGTCGTCTCCTACGGGGCGCTCGCGATGTTCGCCGAGGAGCAGCACGGCGGCGCCCACCACCCACGCGACGCCTCGCACCTGTCGTTCGGCGCCGGTCCGCACACCTGCCCGGTCAAGCAGGAGAGCCTGCTGATCGCCACGGAGGCGATCGAGCGGCTCACCCAGTGGCTCCCCGACATGGAGCCCACCGTGCCCCGCGACCGGCTGACCTGGCGGCCCGGCCCCTTCCACCGCTCCCTCGTCGCCCTGCCGGTCCGCTTCACCCCCCGCACGCCCGACCGCCCCGCCGGGCTGCCCGGCGACCGTCCGACCACCCAGACTGGAGCCCGAGCATGACCACCACGCCCCCGCGCGTGCCCATCGACCCCTTCGGTTCCGACATCGTCGCGGAGAGCGCGCGGCTGCGGGCCATGGGACCGGTCGTCCCCGTGGAGCTTCCCGGCGGCATCCCGGCCTGGGCGCCCACCGGGTACGACGCGCTGCGGACGCTGATCCTGGACCCGCAGGTCAGCAAGGACCCGCGCAGGCACTGGCGGCTGTGGCCGGAGGTCGGCGAGCACCCGGAGTGGGCGTGGGTACTGGGCTGGATCGGCGTGGTCAACATGCTCTCCACCTACGGCAGCGACCACACCCGGCTGCGCCGCCTGGTCGCGCCCAGCTTCACCGCCCGCCGCACCGAGGCGCTGCGCGGCCGGGTCGAAGCCGTCGCCGCCGAGCTCCTGGACGCGATGGAGAAGCAGGGCCAGGACGGAGCCGTCGTCGACCTCAAGGAGGCGTTCGCCCACCCGCTGCCGATGCAGATCATCTGCGAGCTGTTCGGCGTGCCCGACGAGCTGCGGCAGGACGTGGTCGAACTGGTCGCGGCGATCATGGACACCACCGACCCGAGCGCCGAGCACGCGGCCTTCGTGCAGCAGCGGATCGGCACGGTGATCCCCGCGCTGATCACCCACCGCGCGCAGCACCCCGGCGACGACCTCACCACCGAGCTGATCCGGGTCCGCGACGAGGAGGGCGACCGGCTCAGCGACGAGGAACTCCTGTTCACGCTGCTGCTGGTCATCGGCGCCGGCTTCGAGACGACGGTGAACCTGATCGCCAACGCGGTGGTGGAACTGCTCACCCATCCCGAGCAGCTCGCCGCCGTCCGCGCCGGGCGGATCGACTGGGACCAGGTCATCGACGAGGTGCTGCGCGCCCGCCCGTCCATCGCCTCCCTCCCGCTCCGGTTCGCCGTCTCCGACGTCACCGTGGGCGGCGTCACCATCCCCGCCGGGGACGCGATCCTCACCACCTTCGGCGCGGCCGGCTCGGACCCGGAGCACTACGGGGAGACGGCCGACGCCTTCGACGCGGCCCGCTCGGCCGACGACCACCTGTCCTTCGGCATCGGCGTCCACCGCTGCATCGGGGCCCCGCTGGCCCGCATGGAGGCCCGCACCGCGCTCTCCGCCCTCTTCGACCGCTTCCCCGGCCTGACCCCCGCCTTCGGCGACGGCGACCTGACGCAGGTGCCGTCCTTCATCGCCTACGGCTGGCAGACGGTCCCGGTCCGGCTCGCCGACTGACGGCCTCGTCGTTCGCTCGCCCCCGGGGTACCCGCCCCGGGGGTTCTTCGTGTCCGGGGTGCTCCCGGACCCGGCGCGGACCGGCGCTCGGCGGCGTCCGGATACCCCCGGGGGTACTCGTGTTACAGTCGAATGCATACCCAGGGGGGTAATTTTCCAGGGAATTTTCAGGAAGGGAGCGACCGCGTGTTCTTCGTCGACACCATCGAGCTCGAGGGCCTGGGCAACCGGCATTACCTGGCCGGCGGTGAGCGGGCTGCTGTGGCGGTGGATCCGCCGCGGGACATCGATCAGGTGCTGGCGGCGGCCGCGCGGCGTGGTGTGCGGATCACGCATGTGGTGGAGACCCACGTGCACAACGACTACGTCACCGGGGGGCTGGAGCTGGCGCGGATCACCGGCGCCGTCTATCTGGTGCCCGCGGGGGCGAACGTGTCGTTCTCGCGGACCCCGGTGGCCGACGGTGACTCGGTGAGGGTCGAGGACGGACTGGAGCTGCGGGCGGTGGCGACCCCCGGTCACACTCCGCACCACACCGCGTACGTGCTGGCCGAGCGGGGCACGCCGGTGGCCGCGTTCACCGGTGGTTCGCTGCTCATCGGCACGGTGGGCCGCCCCGACCTGGTCGAGCCGCGCCTGACGGAGGAGCTGGCGCGCGCCCAGCATGCTTCCGCGCACCGGCTGGCCGGTGAGCTTCCCGACGAGACGGCGGTCCTGCCCACCCACGGGTTCGGCAGCTTCTGCTCCTCCGCGCAGGCGGAGGGGGAGAGCACCACGATCGGCCGGGAGAAGAGCGCGAACACGGCGCTCACCACCGATGTGGACTCCTTCGTCGCCGAGCTCCTCGCCGGGCTCGAGGACGTTCCCGCCTACTACGCGCACATGGGTCCGGCCAATGCCCAGGGCCCGGCCCCGGTGGATTTGACGCCGCCTGCTGTCGCGGACGCCGCGGAGATCGCGGCCCGGCTCGCGGCGGGCGAGTGGGTCGTCGACCTGCGCAACCGGGTCGCCTTCGCCGAGGGGCACGTGGCGGGGTCGTTCAACTTCGACGCCGAGGGAAAGATCGCCACCTACCTGGCCTGGATGATTCCCTGGGGCAAGCCGGTGACCCTGCTCGCCGAGTCCGCGCAGCAGCTGGCCGCCGCCCAGCGTGAGTTGGTGCGGGTCGGCATCGATCGGCCCGCCGCGGCCGCGACCGGCGGCCCGCAGGAGTGGGCGGGCGAGGGCGCCGAGCTGGCGTCCTTCCCGCGCTCCACCTTCGCCGGCCTCGCAGAGGAGGACAAGGACGGGATCGTCGTCCTGGACGTGCGCCGCGACTCCGAGCGGGCCGGCGGGCACGTCCAGGGATCGGTCCACATCCCGATCCACGAGCTGCACAAGCGGCTCGACGAGGTGCCCGCGGGCACCGTGTGGGTGCACTGCGCCGGCGGCCTGCGCGCCGGGATCGCCGCGTCCCTGCTGGACGCCGCCGGGCGTGACGTGGTGGCCGTCGACGACGGCTTCGACTCCGCCGTCCAGGCAGGCCTGACCGTCACCGCCGGCTGAGCCGGCCCCGCCGGCCGGCTCCCGAGCACCCCCTCCCTGATCTCCCGAGGTTCGTGATGTCCCTATTCCCTGACGGCGCGCACCGCGTCGCCGTCGACGAGGCCGAGCGATGTACGCGGGGCGCCGACGCCCCGGCCGTGCTGCTCGACGTACGTGAGCAGACCGAGTGGGACGCCGGTCACGCGCCCGGCGCGCTGTTCGCACCGCTGTCCGCCCTGGCCGACGGGGCGCCCCTGCCCGCCGCGGCCCAGGGCCGGCCCTTGGTCGTGATCTGCCGCAGCGGCAACCGCTCGCAGACGGCGGCGCGGCTGCTGACCGCTCGCGGCGAGCGGGCGGTGGACGTCGTGGGCGGCATGCGCGACTGGGCGGCCGCCGGCCACGCGGTCGTCGACGGACGAGGAAACGACGGCTCCGTCGCATGACTGTTCTCCTCCTCGCACTCCTCGCCGGCGCGGTCGTCGGCCTGGCCCTGGGCGGCCTGGGCGGCGGCGGCAGCGTCCTGGCGGTGCCCGCCCTGATCTACCTGGCCGGCTTCGGCCCGGCCGAGGCGACCACCGCCAGCCTGATCATCGTCACGCTGACCTCGCTGACGGCGCTCGCCGGGCACACGCGCGACGGCAACGTGGCCTGGCGGACCGGACTGCTGTTCGCCGGCGCGGGCGTCGTGCCCGCGGCACTCGCCGGAGCCGCCGCGGGCCACCTTCCGCAGGCCGTGCTCACCCTCGCCTTCGCCTTCGTCGCGGCGGGCGCGGCCCTGCGCATGCTGCGGCCCGCCCGCGCCGCCACGACCGGCGAGGTCCGCCCCGGCAAGGCCGGCGCCGCCGGCGCCGGGCTCGGCGCGGTCACCGGCTTCCTCGGCGTGGGCGGCGGCTTCCTCGCCGTCCCCGCCCTGGTCGGCGTGCTGCGCCTGCCGATGCGCCGGGCGGTCGGCACCAGCCTGCTGGTCATCGTGATCAACTCGCTGGCCGCGCTCGCCGCCCGGGCCGGCAGCGGCCTGCAGCTCGACTGGGCGGTCGTCGCCCCCTTCACCGCCGCGGCGGTCCTCGGCGCGTGGGACGGCAAGCGCCAGGCCAAGAAGCTCGCCGGCCCGACCCTCCAGCGGGTCTTCGCCTACCTGCTCCTGGCCGTCGCCCTGCTCATGCTCGTCGACACCTTCGTCTGACCGGTCCCGCGGCCCCGCCACGGCGACCGGACACCCACCCCTCCACCCGCATCCACCCCGCTTCCGCCCCGAAGGACGGCCCCCCATGACCACTCCCGTCTCCCTCGACTCCCGCGAGGCCCGTTCCCGCCTGGACGAGCTCACCGTGATCGACGTCCGCACGCCCGGCGAGTACGCCGGCGGGCACCTCCCCGGCGCGATCAACATCCCCCTGGACCAGCTCGGCCGCGCCCTGCCCGACATCCGTGACGCCGCCTCGCGCGGCGAGGTCCTCGTCGTCTGCGCCTCCGGCGCCCGCTCGGAGAACGCCTGCCGGACGCTCGCCCAGAACGGCGTGCACGTCGCGACCCTCGCCGGCGGCACCGGCGCCTGGGTTCAGCAGGGCCACGAGATCGACCGCCCGCGGCAGAGCGCGGGCGGCAGGACCTGGGCCATGGACCGCCAGGTCCGCCTCACCGCCGGCTCCCTCGTCCTGCTCGGCCTCCTCCTCGGCCTCCTGGTGCACCCGGCCTTCCAGCTGCTGTCGGCGGGCATCGCCGCCGGACTGGTCTTCTCCGCGGTGACCAACACCTGCGGCATGGCCGCGATGCTCGCCAAGCTCCCCTGGAACCGCCCCTGCGGAGCCGACCTCGACGCCTCCCTGGCCCGCCTCCGCCGGAGCTGACCCACAGCTCCCGGTGGAACGGCGAGGGCGGGCCCCCACGGGACCCGCCCTCGCCTTCCGTCGCACCCGGCCGCCTCGAGGACGCCGGACCCGGTGGGTCAGGAACCGACCCTCCGCTTGTTCCACACGTCGAAACCGACCGCCACCAGCAGCACCGCGCCCTTGATCACCTGCTGCCAGTCCGTGCCGATGCCGACGAGGTTCATGCCGTTGTTCAGCACGCCCAGGACCAGGCCGCCGATGATGGCGCCCAGGACGGTCCCCACGCCGCCGCTCATCGACGCGCCGCCGATGAAGGAGGCGGCGATCGCCTCCAGCTCGAAGTTCACGCCGGCCTTGGGCGAGGCCGCGTTGAAGCGGGCCGCGAAGACCAGGCCGGCCAGCGCGGCGAGCATGCCCATGTTGAGGAAGACCAGGAAGGTGACCTTCCTGTCCTTCACACCGGACAGCTTGGCCGCCGGAAGGTTGCCGCCGATGGCGTAGATGTGGCGGCCGATGATCGCGTTGCGCATCACGTAGCCGAAGCCGGCCACCAGCACGCCGAGGATCAGCAGGACCACCGGGGCGCCCTTGTAACTGGCCAGGAGCAGCGTCGCGACCAGTACCGCGGCGGCCAGCGCCACCAGCTTGAGGACGAATGCCGGAGTGGGCAGCACCTCCAGGGCGAACTCCCGCTGACGGCGCCGGTCCCGTATCTCCTGAAGCACCACCACGGCTATCAGCCCGAGCCCCAGCAGCAGGGTGAGGTTGTGGTAGTTCGTCTCCGGGCCGACCTCCGGCAGGAAACCGTTGGCGATGTTCTGCAACCCGCGCGGGAAGGGGCCCAGCGTCTGGCCCTGCAGGAAGATCTCCGTCAGCCCGCGGAACAGCAGCATCCCCGCCAGCGTGACGATGAACGACGGAATGCCCACGTAGGCGATGAAGAAGCCCTGCAACGCCCCCGCGGCCGCGCCGAGCAGCAGGCACAGCAGCACCGCCAGCGGCCACGACACCGAGTTCTCCACCATCAGGACGGCGGCGACGGCCCCCACGAAGGCGGTCAGCGACCCGACCGACAGGTCGATGTGCCCGGAGATGATCACCAGCATCATGCCGACGGCCAGCACCAGGATGTAGCTGTTCTGCAGGACCAGATTGGAGACGTTGCGGGGCAGCAGCAGGTCGCCGTCGGTCCAGACCGCGAACAGCGCCACGATCAGACCGAGTGCGAACAGCATGCCGTACTGCCGCATGTTGCGGCGCATGCCGTCCAGCACCAGCCGCGCCAAGCCCACCGTGCTCATCGTTCCTCCGCCTCTCCCGCGCCGGCGGGCCCGCTTCCCTTGCCGCCCCCGTTCCGGTCCGCCGTCATGCACCGCATCAACGCCTCCTGGGTGGCCTCCTCGCGGAGGAACTCACCGGTCAGGCGGCCTGCCGCCATGGTGTGGATCCGGTCGCACATGCCGATGAGCTCGGGCAGTTCGGAGGAGATGAACACCACCGCCTTGCCCTCGGCCGCCAACCGGTCGATCACCGTGTAGATCTCGTACTTCGCGCCCACGTCGATCCCGCGGGTCGGCTCGTCCAGGATCAGGACGTCCGGCCCGGCGAAGATCCACTTGCTGAGCACGACCTTCTGCTGGTTGCCGCCGGACAGCCGGCCCACCGTCTCGAAGACCGTGGGGGTACGGATGTTCATCGAGGTACGGAAGCCCTCGGCGACCCGCCGCTCCTCGTGCTCGTCGACCACCCCGTGCCGGGCCACCTTGCCGAGCGCGGTCAGCGAAACGTTCCGGCCGACCGTGTCGATGAGGTTGAGCCCGTAGTGCTTGCGGTCCTCGGTGACGTAGGCGATGCCGTGCCGCACGCACTCGGGCACCGTGCGGGTGCTGATCTCCTGGCCGTCCTTGAGGACGGTGCCGCCCGCGTGGCGCCCGTAGGAGCGGCCGAAGACGCTCATCGCGAGCTCCGTGCGGCCCGCCCCCATCAACCCCGCGATGCCGACGATCTCACCGCGCCGGACCCGCAGGGACACCCCGTCGACCACCTTGCGGTGCTGGTCGATGGGATGGTGCACGGTCCAGTCCCGGATCTCCAGGGCCGGCCTCTCCTCCTCGGCCGGGGCGGCGTACCGGGTCCGCTCGGGGAAGCGGTGGTCCAGGTCGCGGCCCACCATCCCCGCGATGATCCGCTCCTCGGTGG
>NZ_JBHTVQ010000073.1:0-31259 GCF_042792855.1 Streptomyces sp. NPDC056600 | reverse complement strand
CCGCCGGCCCCCGGCGGGCCGCCGAGGGCGGCTAGCGGACCGGGGCCCGCACCGGCGTGCCCGCTCCCGCGGCGGCGCCCAGCGCCGGAGTCCCGGCCGCGGTCCCGGTCTCCCCGGACCGGTGGGAGGGGAGGCCGAGCATGCCGACCGCGGTCAGGACCGCGGCGGCGGCCGCCGCCGCCCCGCACACCAGGTACGCGGTGCCGAAACCGCTGCCCAGGGCGTCGAGGGCGAGGTCGTGCGCCGCGGACCCCGGCGCTCCGGGCGGCAGACTGTTGACGGCGATCGGCCCGCCGGCCTCCCCGACCTGACGCGCCGCGGCAAGGTGGGCGGCGGGCAGGTCCGCCCCGGCCAGGCCGGAGGCGAACACCGAGCCGGCCCCGCTGAGCGCCACCGCGCCGACCACGACGGGTCCGAGGGCGAAGCCCAGGTCGCGCAACATGTTGGTGGTGGCGCTGGCCATGCCGGCCAGCTTGGGCGGCACGCTGTCCAATGCCACCGCGGTCACCGAACTGACCGTCAGGGCGAACCCGACGCCGATCAGCAGGGTGGGTGCCACGAAGGCGCCGAGCCCCGGATCGTGGACGTCGAGCCGCGAGCCCATCAGGCAGCCGAGGGCCATCAGGGTGAAGCCGACGGTCAGCAGACGGGAGGCGGGCACCCGGTGCAGGAGCCGCGCCACCACGGGGACGAGGACGAAGGCGGGCCCCTGGAGGAGCAGGAAGGGCACCGCGACGCGGATCGGATCCTGGTGCTGCACGGGACCCAGCCACATGCTCGTGGTGAAGCAGGCGCCGAGGAAGGCGAGCATGCCGATGACGGCGGCGAGCGAGGACACCGTGAACGCCCGGTTGCGGAACAGTTTGAGGTCGAAGATCGGGGACCGTGCCCCCAGTTCCACCACCACGAACGCGGCCAGGACGCACAGGCCGAGGAGGAGGGAGAGCATCACCGGGAGCGTGGTCCAGCCCGACTCGGGCCCTTCCACCAGGCCGAAGAGCACCAGGATCAGGCCGAGGGCGAAGGTGATCTGACCGGCCACGTCGAGCCTGCGGCCCTCGGGCTCCCTGGACTCGGTGGCCAGGGTCGCGGTGAGCACCATGCTGACCAGGGCCAGGCCGACGAGCACCCAGAAGGAACCGCGCCAGGAGCCCACCTTGGCGAACACCCCGCCGAGCAGCGGGGAGAGCGCGGCGCCCGCGGACAGGAAGCCGCTCCACAGCGCCACCGCCCGGGCCCGTTCGCGCGGGGAGCGGGTGACCGCGGTGGCGGCGGTGAGCGAGCCGGGGAACATGGCGCCGGCGCCCAGGCCGTTCAGGGCGGCGCCGACCCACAGGACCCGGACGTCGGGCGCCAGCGCGGCCACGCTGCTGCCCACGGCGACCAGTGCCGTCCCGGCCACCACGAGCCGGCGGCGGCCGAAGAGGTCGCCGAGGACGCCGAAGGTGAACTCGAAGCAGACCACGGCGATCATGAACGCCGCGGTGATCCAGGTGAGTTGGGACCCGTGGGTGTTCAGGTCCTGCTGGAGGAGACCGTTCAGCGAGGCGGGCAGGGCGTTGGCGACCTGGGCCACGAAGACCGCACCGCAGGCGGCAGCCAGTGTTCCCGCGTAGCCCGGTGTCCGGGCGGCCCCCGCGGTCGGGCCCTGGGACGCGAGCGTCCCGGTGTCGAGCGACATCGTTGTTCTCCCTGGCTGGGAACGTCGGCCGTCCCACCCGGCGAAGGCGGGAGGCCGGAGAGCGTGGAAGGACACGGAGGCGCGGACGCGGAGGGGGGAGACAGGCGCGACGCGCATCGGCGTGATGCCGGGAGAATGGCATTCGCTTTACGTCACGTCAATGAAATGTTCGCAATCTAAAGTGCGCGACGTCACTGTAAGGTGAAGTCGCCGCCGGGCGCCGGGGCTCAGGTGGGCGCCGCCGGGCTCAGGCGGAGCCGGACAGGTCCTCCTGCAGCGCTGCCGCCGCGGCCTCCAGCGCGTTGACCAGAGGGCGCAGCCGGTGCGGGTCGTAGCGCACGCTGGGCATCGACACCGACAGGCCCGCCAGTGCCCTGCCCTCCGTGTCGCGCACCGGAACGCCCACGGCGACCAGGCCCCGCTCGGACCGCTCCTTGTTCACGGCGAAACCGTTGCGACGCAGTCGCCGCAGGTCCGCGCGCAGCCGCTCCAGGTCGGGGAGGTCCGCCGTGCGGTCACGGTCGTGGTCGCGCCGGCGGCCGGGCGGGTAGACCTCCGCCAGCTCCTCGTCCGTGAGCTCGGCGAGCAGCAGCAGCCCGGCCGTGGTGCGGTGGGCGGGGAAGACCATGCCCTCGCGGGAACCGACCCGCAGCGCCTGCCGTGACTCGACGCTGGCGACGAAACGCGCGGTGTCCCCGGTGCGCACGGTCAGGTTCGCGGTCTCGTCCAGCAGGGCGACCAGCCGGTGCAGGTGGGGCAGGGCCGCCGCGCGCAGCCGGGAGACGAGGGACTGGGAGTGGGCGGCCAGCTCCAGCACCGGGCCGGCGCGGTACACCCGGTCCTCGCCCTGCACGGCGAAGTCCCGGTAGACCAGCATCGCCAGCACCCGGTGGGCGGTGGAGCGCGCGACGCCCAGGCGCTCGGCGAGCTGCGCCACGGTCGCGCCGCCCTCCATCTGCAGGACGATCGCCGCCCGCAGGGCGTGGTCCACGCTGGCGATCGGGTACGGCGGAGGGGTCTTGAGCGGCTTGTCCACGGTGCGGGCCTTTCACAGGATTCTGCTCTCCAGAATCTACATGTTCTGCTCTCGGGCGCGTCGCAGTCTGTTCCCGTGACTGACTCCGCCATCGCCCACGACACCGCCACCGGCTCCCCGGTCCGGCTGAAGGCCATCTCCGCCGAAGGACAACCCGACGTCACCCCGGCGCTCGAAGAGCTGTACCGGGGGTTCGAGCAGGAGCTGCTCGTCCCGCTGTGGACCGAGATCGGCGACCTGATGCCCGCCCACCCGCGCTCCCGCGCCCTGCCGCACGTGTGGCGCTGGGACCGGCTGCGGGAGCTCGCCGCGCAGGCGGGCGACCTGGTCCCGGTCGGCCGCGGCGGCGAACGCCGGGCCATCGCCCTGGCCAACCCCTCGCTCGGCGGCCGCCCCTTCGCGACTCCGACGCTCTGGGCCGCCATCCAGTACCTGATGCCCGGCGAGGACGCCCCGGAGCACCGGCACACCCAGCACGCCTTCCGCTTCGTCGTCGAGGGCGAGGGCGTGTGGACGGTGGTCGGCCGCGACCCGGTGGCGATGCGCCGCGGCGACTTCCTGCCGCAGGCCGGCTGGAACTGGCACGCCCACCACAACGCCACCTCCGAGCCGATGGCCTGGATCGACGGCCTGGACATCCCCTTCCAGTACGCCAACGAGGCCCAGTTCTTCGAGTTCGGCCGCGACGAGATCAGCGACGCCGAGCGGATCACCCCGGACCGCTCCCGCTCCGAGCGGCTGTGGGGCCACCCCGGCCTGCGGCCCGTCTCCGCCGGGTCCACCGGCCCCGGCTCCCCGCTGCTGGCCTACCGCTGGGAGCACACCGACCGCGCCCTCGCCGACCAGCTCGCGCTGGAGGCCGAGGGACACCCCGGCACCGTGGAGCACGGGCACGCGGCCGTCCGCTTCAGCGACCCCGCCACCGGCGCCGACGTGCTGCCGACCCTCCGCGCCGAGATGCACCGGATCGCGCGCGGCGTCGAGACCGCGCCCGTCCAGGAGACCGGCTCGTCCGTCTACCAGGTCTTCGACGGCTCCGGAACCGTCACCGTCGGCGACCGGACCTGGACCGTCACCCGCGGCGACCTGTTCGTCGTGCCGTCCTGGCAGCCGCTCTCGGTCCGCTCCGAGGCCGGCGCCACCGACTCCGACTCCGGCGCCCTGGACCTCTTCCGGTTCAGCGACTCACCCGTCTTCGAAGCCCTGCGGCTCAACCGCACCCACGTGGAAGGAACCACCCGATGAAGCTCGCCACCCTCCGCACCGGCGGCACCACCCAGGCCGTCCGGCTCGACGGCGACAGCCTGGTCGAGCTCGGCTTCCCCGACGTGGGCGCGCTCCTCGCACAGGACGACTGGCAGGCCCTCGCGGCCTCCGCGGCCGGAGACCGTCACCCGGTGGACGGCGCCGACTTCGCCCCCGTGGTGCCCGCCCCCACCAAGGTCGTCTGCGTCGGCCTCAACTACCGCAACCACATCCAGGAGATGGGCCGGGACCTGCCCCAGCACCCCACCCTCTTCGCCAAGTTCGCCGACAGCCTGATCGGCGCGGGCGACGACATCCAGCGTCCTGCCGAGACCGAGGAGTTCGATTGGGAGGTCGAACTCGCCCTGGTCGTCGGCAGGAAGGTGCGCCGCGCCACCGGCGAGGAGGCCGAGCAGGCCGTCGCCGGCTTCACCGTGCTCAACGACATCACCTGCCGCGACTGGCAGTTCCGCACCCGCGAATGGCTCCAGGGCAAGATGTGGGACTCCTCCACCCCCGTCGGCCCCTACCTGGTCACCCCCGACGAGCTGCCCGGCGGCGTGCGCCCCGTCCTCGACGTCACGCTCACCGTGGACGGCGAGGTCATGCAGTCCGACAACACCGGCGACCTGCTCTTCGACCCGGTGGCCCTGGTCGAGTACGTCTCCACGATCGTGCGTCTCAACCCGGGCGACATCATCGCCACCGGCACCCCCGGCGGCGTCGGCCACGCCCGCAAGCCGGCCCGCTACCTGACCGGCGGCGAGAGCGTCGTCACCGAGATCGCCGGCCTCGGCCGCCTGGCGAACCGGATCGTGCGGGAGGCGTCCCACTGATGGCCCGCACCCTCGACGACGCCCGCCGCTGGGCCGCCCTCGGCACCGACCTGGTGCTGCGGGCCGCCGACGGCCTGGACGGCGACGCCTTCGCCGCGCCGAGCGCCCTGCCCGGCTGGACCCGGGCCCACCTGACCGCGCACGTCGCCGCCAACGCCGAGGCGCTGTCCAACCTGGTGCACTGGGCCGCCACCGGCGAGGTCACCCCGATGTACGCCTCGCCCGAGGAGCGCGCGGCGGGCATCGAACGCGGCCCCGCCCTGTCGGCCGGGGAGCTCACCGTCTGGCTGCGCGAGTCCGCCCAGGTACTGGAGGCCGGCACCGCCGCCCTCACCGAGGAGCAGTGGCGGGCCCCGGTCGTCACCGCGCAGGGACGGACCGTGCCCGCGACCGAGCTGCCCTGGATGCGTTCGCGCGAGGTGTGCGTCCACGCCGTCGACCTGAACGCAGGCGTCACCTTCGCCGACCTGCCGGACGACTTCCTCGCCGCCCTGTGCGCGGACGTCGCCGCCAAGCGCGCGACGGCCCCCGGCCCCGCCGTGACCTTGCGGGCGCCGCACGACACCTGGGAGCTGCCCGGCGAGGGCGAGCCCGTCCTGGTGACCGCGCCGCTGCCCGACCTCGCCGCCTACCTCACCGGACGGGACGCCGGCCTCAGCGCGGCGGACGGCACGCCCGCCCCCGCGCTGGGCCCCTGGCTGTGACCAGGGCCGCGCAGGCACCGTCCCGCCACCGAAGGAACCGATCATGAACACTGAAGCCAGCGCCGCGGACCGGCCCGACGTCCTCGTGGTCGGCGGCGGCATCGGCGGTCTCGGCACCGCCCTCGCCCTGACCCGCAAGGGCCTGCGGGTGCGCGTCCTGGAACGCGCGCCCGAGTTCGGCGAGGTGGGCGCGGGCCTGCAGATCGCCCCCAACTGCACCCGCATCCTCGCCGAGTACGGCCTGCTGGACGAGGCCAGGAGCCTGGGCGTGGTGCCCGAGTCCATGGTGATGAAGGACGCGCTCGACTCCACCGAGCTGACCCGGCTGGACCTGCGCGACCTCGAACGCCGCTACGGCTTCCCGTACATGGTGATCCACCGCAGCGACCTGCACGGCATCTTCCTGCGCGCCTGCGAGCGGTCCGGCGTCGAACTGCTCACGGACGCCACGGTCGTCGGCTACGAGAACACCGTCGAGGGCGCCCTCGTCCGTCTCGAGGACGGCACCGTCCACGAGGCGCCGCTGGTCGTCGCGGCCGACGGGCTGCACTCGGTGGCCCGCCGCCAGTTGGTCGGCGACGACGTGGTCAGCTCCTCCTACGTCGCCTACCGGGCGGCCGTGCCCATCGAGAAGGTGCAGGACAACGGCGTCGCGGAGAAGGACGTGAGCCTGTACGTCGGCCCGCGCTGCCACTTCGTGCAGTACGCGCTGCGCGGCGGCGCCATGTTCAACCAGGTCGCCGTCTTCGAGTCCCCCAAGGCGCTGGCCGGGCAGGAGGACTGGGGCACCCCGGACGAGCTGGACGCGGCCTTCGCCGCCACCTGCGACACGGTGCGCGACGGCATCCCGCTGATGTGGCGCGACCGCTGGTGGCGGATGTTCGACCGCGACCCGATCGAGACCTGGGTGCACGGCCGGATCGTGCTCCTCGGCGACGCCGCGCACCCGCCGCTGCAGTACATGGCGCAGGGCGCGATCATGGCGATCGAGGACGGCTGGGTGCTGGCCGAGCAGTGGAGGAGGATGCGCGCGGCTGCCGCTCCCGGCGAGCGGCCGGACTGGGACGGCGCCCTCGCGGCCTACGAGGCGGTCCGCGTGGAGCACTGCCGCCGGGTGCAGACCACGGCCCGCGCCTGGGGCGAGCTGTGGCACCTCGACGGGGAGGACCGCCGGCGGCGCAACGAGATCCTGCGGGCCCGCGGCACCTACGACTACTCCTTCACCGACTGGGTCTACGGTCCGACCGCGCTCACCCCGGACGAGGAACCCGAGATGTTCACGCCGATCCCGGTGGCCTCCCCGGCCTGACGCCGGGAGCGGGACAGGGGGCGACGACGGCGCCGTCGTCGCCCTCTAGGATCTCGTCCATGGCGAACCTTCGTGAGGCACAGAAGCGGATGACTCGCCGGCTGCTGCTGGAGTCGGGACTCGAGCTGTTCCGGACGAAGGGATACGCCGCCGCCACGGTCGACGACATCGCCAAGGCGGCCGGCACCACCCGGGTGACGTTCTACGCCTACTTCCCCTCCCGCGCCGACCTGATGAAGGCGCTCATCGACGAGCAGCTCAACGAGGCGCTCCAGCGGGTCCGGTCCGAGGAGCACGGCTCCACCGCGCTGGACCTCGTCGCCACCGTCGCCGAGGGCACACCGGAAGCGATCACCGCCTGGCTGCGGCGGACCGCCGACGACTGGCCGGCCATCCGGCCGATCATCCGCATCGGCCGCGAGGCCGCGGTGATCGAGCCGGAACTCAAGGACCTCGTCGAGCGCTGGCTCGAGGAGGCCGTCGGCGACATCGAGGACGGGCTGGAGCGGGCCGGCCGCTTCGAGCCCCACCAGCGGCACTTCCGCGGTGTGCTCGCGATGGCGGAGCTGGACTACGTCGCCCAGCACTGGGACGGCGCCGACTGGAAGCTGACCCGCGAGCAGATGATCGAGGAACTCGCCACCAGCTGGGCCCGTCTCCTGACCTGACCTGACCTGACCTGACCCGGACGGCTCTGGGCTGCGAAAAGCCCGACGGAAGCCGCGCATGCGTTCTCGCATGCGCGGCTTCTTCGCGTTTCCGAGGTACTGATCGTTCCCTTTCGCGCAACGCACCGGCATGAAAATTTTCGTGGCGTTCATTTCATTGACGCGATGTAAAGCGAATGGCTAGCGTGACAGGAGCCACAGGGTGCGCGTCGCCGCGCATCCCACACCGGACACGTGAGGCATGCATGAGCGTCAGTACCCCAACCGTGAACACCGTCCTGGGCCCGGTGCCGGCCGACGAGCTGGGCGTCGTCTCGGTGCACGAGGCGCTGCTGTCGGTGGTGCCGGGCGCCGAGTACGCCTTCGACGTCACCCTCGACCGCGCCGAGATCTTCGAGACCCTCGCCGCCCGCCTGGAGGACTTCCGGGCCCACGGCGGCGGCACGATCGTCGACAACACCGGCACGTTCCACGGCCGGGACGTCCGGCTCCTGGAGACGCTGTCCCGCGCGACCGGCGTGCACCTCGTCGCCTCGACCGGCCAGGGCCCCGAGGAACTGCTCGGCGGTTACTTCCTCACCCCGCAGACCAACCCGCCGACGCCCTGGCCGGCCGACAGGTTCGCCGACCTGTTCGCCCGTGAGATCACCGAGGGCATGGTCGTCCCCCGGGTGGAGCGGCGCGGCGCCGCCGGCCTGGTGGCCACCGCGGCGACCGCCGGGGGCATGACCGCCACCGACGAGAGCCTGCTGCGCGGCGCGGCCCGCGCCGCCCTGCGCACCGGCACGGCCGTCTCCGTCCGCCACGACGGCGGGCCCGTCCAGGCACTCGACGTCGTCATGGACGAGAAGCTGCCCGCGGACCGCGTCGTGGTGGGCGGGCTCGACCGGAAGGACGCCGTCGCGTCCGGCGCTCCCCTGGAGATCGCCCGCCGCGGCGCCTACGTCGGCCTCGACCACGTCGGCACGGAGGGCCACGCGCACCTCACCGACGCCGAGCGCGCCCACCTCGTCGCCGACCTGATCCGGGCCGGCTTCGGTGACCGCGTCCTGCTGTCCAGCAACGCGACCGGCGTCGCCAAGGGCCACGACGGCAACGACCTGCCGTACAGCTACGTCCTGACGGCCTTCGTCCCGCTCCTGGAGGGCCAGGGACTCGGCGAGGAGGACGTGCGGCGGATCCTCGTCGACAACCCGCGCGAGTTGCTGTCGGTGCGCCGGCCGCGCTGACCGGCCGCGCCGGCCCGCCCGTCAATCCCCCGAGTCATAGGTAGTGAGTTCTGTGTCGCGAGTGAACACCGTCCTGGGGCCCGTCCCGACCGAGGAACTCGGTCTGGTCGCCGTCCACGAGCACATCGGCTACGGCATGCCCGGGTCCGAACTGGACACGCGGTGGTGGAAGAGCCCCGAGCAGCGGTACGAGGAGACCGTCCCCAAGCTGCGCGCCTTCCACGACTACGGCGGCGGCACCTTCGTCGACGCCACCGGCATCTGCAACGGCCGCGACGTCGACCATTACCGGTCGCTGTCCGCGAAGACCGGCGTCCACATCGTCGCCTGCACCGGCTTCGTCGGCGGCGACACCGCCCTGCCGCACTTCGCCCGGGCCGACGTCGACTACCTGATGCGGCAGTTCGTCCACGAGATCACCGTCGGCATCGGCTCCAGCGGCGCCCTGGCCGGCGTCATCAAGGTCGGGGTGAGCCGCGGCGGCCGGATGACCGACCTGGACAAGCGCATCTACCGCGCCGCCGCACGGGCCGCCCTGGCCACCGGGGCGCCCGTCCTCACCCACCTCGCGATCGACGCCGAGAACGCCGTCGCCATCTTCCGTGAGGAGGGGCTGCCGCTCGACCGCGTCCTGTTCGGGCACGTCGACGACGGCGTCAACGCGGAGAAGACCCGTGACGTCTGGATCGCCGAGCAGGGCGGCCGCATCGGGTTCGACACCTTCGGCTACGAGACCGAACTGCCCGACCCGCCGTTCTGGGCCCGCCCCCGCCAGGAGCGGCTCGACCATTTCCTGCGCTTCGTCGACGGCGGCCGCCGGCTGCACCAGGTCCTCGCCTCCGCCGACGCCAACTGCTCCCCGCTGGGCTGGCCGGGCGTCAAGGGCCACACCGTCAACTACATCTTCGAGGACCTCATCCCGGATCTGCGCGCGGCCGGCCTCGACGAGGAGGCCGTCCGGACGATCTTCGTCGACAACCCCGCCGCCTTCCTGACCCTCCAGAAGTAGCTTCCCCCGCTCCGTTCCTCCCCGTTGTTCCTCCTCGTAGAAGCAAGTGAGAAGCACCATGCAGTCATCGGACCTCAGGAACCTGAAGATCGCCGTCGTCGGGGCGGGATACGGCGGCGCCGCCGCGGCCAAGGCGCTGAGCCTGCTCGGCGCGGAGGTGAGCGTGTACGAGCAGGCCACCCGGATCCGTGAGGTCGGCGCCGGGATCGGCCTGCGTCCCGCCACCATGAACCGGTTCCGCCAGTGGGGGATCGCCGACGTGATCGAGAAGGTGAGCTCGCCCAGCGAGTACTTCGAGATCCTCGGCGCCCGCTGCGAGCCGATCATGAAGGAGGCCTGGCCCGCGGCGGGCGACCAGAGGCACACCCATCTGATCCACCGCGGCGACTTCATCGACGCCCTCCTCGGCGTCCTCCCCGAGGGCATGGTGCGGCTCGGTCACAAGCTGGAGTCCGTCCGGGACAACGGCGACGGCGCCCTGCTCACCTTCGCCGACGGCAGCACCGCGGAGGCCGACCTGGTCGTCGGCGCCGACGGCATCAAGTCGGTCGTGCGGCAGCAGTTGTTCGGCGAGGCGGGCCCGGTGTTCGCCGGGGAGCACGCCTACCGCGCCGTCATCCCCCTCGGAGCCGCCCACGGCATGGTCACCGACGACAACCTCCGCATGTACATCGGGCGGGGCACCAAGGTGTACCTGCTGCCGCTGCGCCACCGAGGTCAGGTCTCCTTCGACATCACCGCCCTGTGCCCGGACGGCACCTGGACGCCCGACGTCACCAAGGACGACCTCCTGCGGACGGTGGAGGGCTTCGACGAGCGGCTGGTCGCCATCACCCGCGACCTCGACATGAGCACCGTCAACATCCGCGCCGTCCACGACATCGACCCGGTCGCCACCTGGCACACCGACTCCGTCGTCCTGGTCGGCGACGCCGCCCACTCGATGCTGCACCACCAGGGCCAGGGTGCGAACTCGGCCATCGAGGACGCCGGCGCGCTCGCCGACGCGCTGCGCGACGCGGACACGCTGCCCGAGGCGCTCGCCCGCTACCAGGCCGCCCGCAAGCCGGTGACCGACGAACTGCAGCGGATCTCCCGTCAAGGCTGGACCGAGGACGAGATCAGCGAGGTCTTCCCCGGCCAGAAGCCGCGCGCCTGACCGCCGATACCTTCACCCCCAAGGACCGCACCATGCCGCTGCATCCCGAGATCGCCTCCTTCCTCGCCTCCCTGCCCGCCCCGCCCGCGGGGCCGCCCGACCCGATCGCCCTGCGCGCCGGGGACGAGGCGCACGTCCCCCCGCTCGCCGAACGCCTGCCGCTGCACGCCGTGGAGGACACCACGGCGCACACCGGGGCCGGTGACGTGCCGGTCCGGATCTACACGCCCACCGAGGCCGCGGCCCACGGCCTGCTCGTCTACTTCCACGGCGGCGCGTTCTTCCTCGGCAGCCTGGAGACCCACGACCACGTCGCGCGCTCGCTGGCGAAGGAGACCGGGCTCAAGGTGCTCTCCGTCAGCTACCGCCTGGCGCCCGAGGCGGCCTTCCCGGCCGGACTCGACGACTGCTACGCGGTCGTGCGCTGGGCCGCCGAACAGGGCGACGCCCTCGGCTGGGACGGGACTACCCTCGCCGTCGCCGGCGACAGCTCCGGCGGCAATTTCGCGGCCGGCGTCGCGGCCCTGGCGCACGACGACGGCTTCGACCGGATCACCCACCAGATCCTCTACTACCCCTCCCTGGACCTGGACTTCGACGAGGACCGCTACCCCTCGCTGCGGGAGAACGCCGTCGGCTACGGCCTGGAGACGGCGGGGCTGAAGCCCTTCAACGCCTTCTACCTCGGCAGCGGCGCCGACCCGGCCGACCCGCGGGTCTCCCCGGTCAAGCGCCAGGACCTGTCCGGGCTGCCGCCGGCCCTGGTCGTCACCGCCGAGTTCGACCCGATGCGCGACGAGGGCGAACTGTACGGGCAGCGGCTGCGGGAGGCCGGCGTCGAGGCGACGGTCGCCCGCTACGCGGGCGCGGGCCACGGCTTCGTCCAGCACTTCTCCTGGATCCCCGAGTACCACGAGGTCTTCGCGCGCACGCGGGCCTTCCTCGCGAGGAAGGCCTGACACCATGACCCGCCCGGTCGACGTCCACCCTCTGGTGTCACCCTGGGGACGGTTCGGTCTCTACAGCTTCTACATCGACGCCCCCGAGCCGGCGATCGTCGACACCGGCATCGCCACCTCGCCCGCCGAGGGCATGGCCCCCGCGCTCGCCGCGATCGGCCGGCGCATCGAGGACGTGCGCTGGATCCTGCTGACGCACGGCCACATCGACCACGTCGGCGGGGCCCACGCCCTGTGGGAGATGACCGGCCGCCGGGCCCAGGTCGTCGTCCACGAGGCCGACGCCCCCATGCTCCGCTCGCGCAGGGCCCACGTCGAGGAGTACCTCGAAGGGCGCGGGCGGTACCTGGCCGACCCCGAGGGGGAGGCCAGGGTGACGGCCGCCGCGAACGCCGTCATCTCGGGGGAGATGGAACCCTCCTCGCTGCTGCGCGGCGGCGAGTCCCTCTCCCTCGGCGGCGGCGTCACCGTCTCCGCGCACGCGATCCCCGGCCACACGCCCGGCTCGCTCGCCTACGTCCTCGACGGGCAGGGCGACGTCTTCACCGGCGACGCCGTCCAGGTCCACGGGGCCGCCAACGGCTTCCCCGGCTACACCGACCCCGCCGCCTACCGCCGCAGCCTGCGGTACCTGCGCGACGAGGTCCGGCCCCGGCGGCTGTTCCTCGGGCACCCGTACCGCCGCGCCGACGGAACCCCCTACGGCGTCGCCCTCGACGCGGGCGAGGCGCGGGAGGCGCTCGGACAGAGCCTCGCCGCCGAGGCCCGGATCGCCGCGGCCGCCCACGACTGCCTGGCGGCCGGGCTGCGGGAGACCGCCTCGCCCTACTCCCCGTTCGCCCCGGTCGCCGAGGCGCTCGGCTGCACCGGCGACCCCACGCTCGAGCCCTCGCCGTTCTTCACCTCCCTGCACGGCTACCGCACGCAAGCCCAGCAGACCTCGGCCCAGCAGACCTCGTGACCCAGGAGCACCCCCTCATGACCGACCTCCGCACCGTGCGGGCGGGCGCCCGCACCCTGACCGTCCGCAAGGACCTGCGGGTCCCGATGCGCGACGGCGTCACCCTGGCGGCGGACGCCTACGCCGGCACCGACGACACCCCGCGCCCCGCCCTGGTCGCCCTCAGCCCCTACGGCAAGGAACTCCAGGCCCTCGCCCTGACCACGCCGCCGCAGCGCCGGCCCAGCCCCATGTGGGACGGCTGCATCGAGGCCGGCGACATCGCCCGCGTGGTCGAGGAGGGATACGTCCACGTCATCGGCGACCTGCGCGGCTCCGGCGCCTCCGAGGGCGAGCACATCGGCAACTACAACGCCGGGGGAGTGCCGCTCGGGCAGGACGCCTACGACTTCATCGAGTGGGTGGCCGCCCAGCCGTGGTGCGACGGCAACGTCGGCATGATCGGCATCTCCTACTTCGGCTCCATGCAGGTGCTGGCCGCGGCCGAGCGGCCGCCGTCCCTGAAGGCGATCTTCGTCAGCGGCGGCCACTACGACTTCTACGAGACCACCTACCACGGCGGCGTCATGTGGTTCATGCCGCGCGCCGCCCGCGAGGGCCGCGGCGGCGACTCCGGCTGGGCCTTCACCGACGGCGTCAAGTCCCGCATGCTGGAGACCTTCTCGTCCGAGGAGATCAAGGAGAAGGTGGCCCGGCGCCTGGCGGACCCGGACGTCGCGGCCTGGCCCAATCTGGTCCACGTCCTCACCTACCCCAAGAACCACGAGGCCTGGTTCGACATCGTGATGAACGAGGTCGACGGCGAGTGGTACGAGGAACGCAACCCGGTCACCCTCGCGCCGGACATCGACATCCCCGTCTGGCTCCAGCTGGACCAGGGCCGGGGCTGGACCCTGGACGGCACCATCGAGCTCTACCACCGGCTCAAGGGGCCCAAGAAGCTCGACATCGGGCCGTACCCGCCCATGCAGTCGCGCCCCTTCGTCGAGGAGCACGACAAGATGTTCCGCTGGTACGAGTACTGGATCAAGGGCGTCGACAACGGGGTCATGGACGAGCCGGCGGTGACCGTCCACGTCGAGGGCTCGAGGGAGACCGTCACCGGCGCGCAGTGGCCGCCCAAGCCGGTTGAGCACCGGCCGCTGTACCTGCGCCCGCGCGGCTGGCTCTCCGCCGAACCCGAGCCCATGGCCGCCGAATTCGCCGCCCCGGACGGCTTCTACCAGGCGCCGCTGACGGTCACCGACACGGTGCAGATCATCAGCTGGTCCACCGCCCCGTTCACCGAGCCGACCGGGATGATGGGCCAGGGCGCGGCCCACCTCTTCGCGGAGATCGACCAGAGCGACACCAACTTCGTCCTGCGGCTGTGGGACGAGGCCCCCGGCGGGAAGCGGCAGCTGATCACCAGCGCCTACCTGAAGGCCTCGCACCGCGAGCTGGACGAGGAGCGCACCACCGAGGGCGACCCGTACCACCCGCACACCCGGGCCGTGCCGGTGGAGCCGGGGCGGATCGAGGAGTACGTGCTGCGGATCTACCCGTTCGCCGCGACCTTCCTGCCCGGCCACCGGCTGGTCGCCGAACTCTCCAACGCCGAGCCGCTCGTCGACGAGCACAACTCCCTGCTGCCGCCGGACGCCTTCCACCTGCCGGTGGGCCGCCCGGTCACCCACAAGATCTACCGCGACGCGGCCCACCCGTCCCGGCTGGTGCTGCCGTTCACCACGGCGTGACGTCGTGACGGCGGCGGACCTCGGGCGGCGAGGACCTGGCCGCGTGGCGGGAGGCCCGGCAGCCGGGGCCTCGCACCAGCTCCACGGCCCGTGTCCTTGCCGCCCGCCGGCCGTCGCGGTCCGGATACCGCGGTCCTGCTGCCCCTGGGCGTGAACACGGCGGCCACGCTGCTGCTGAACACCTGGGCGTCGCGGACCAAGAGCACCGCCGAGCAGTGGCTGTCGCGCAGCCCCGGCGCGGAGGTCACCGGCGTGGACTCCGTCTCCAGAACGCTGTACGTCCACGTGCGGGACCCCGGGGACCTGCCGCCGGTGGAGGATCTGATGCGCGACCTTGAAGGCCGCGTCCCCGACGGCCTCCCGATCGTGGTCGACACCACCGTCGGCCGGCAGATCGACGCGGGCAGGGTGGGCGGGTGAGGCCGGGCGGCGCGCGTCACGCCTTGCGTGAACCGTGGACCAGGCCCATCAGTCCACCGGCGGCCGCGCCCAGCCACGGCACGAGGTAGCCGAGGGGCGAGACGTCGGCGTCCCAGGCGCGGACGACCGTGACGGTCACGCCGAGCAGCAACGACTGCGCGAGCAGGTAGACCGTGATCCTGCGGCGCGTGGTCCAGCCGCGTGCGTGGCTCAGGAGTTTCCGTCTCACCGTCGCGATGACGCGTTCCCTTCCCCGCCGGTTCCCACGGAACCGCGGGCGTGAGCCGATCATGGTTCGTGTGAGACATTGATGTCTCATATGGGTTACGGTTGACTCATGAGCTTCGATCGTGACCATGTGCTGCGTGCCGCGGCCGAGCTGCTGGCGCGCAGGCCCACGGCGACCACGGAAGAGGTCGCCCGGGCCGCGGGGATCAGCCGGGCGACGCTGAACCGGTACTTCCCCGGCCGGGACGCCCTGGTGCGCGCCCTGGAGGAGTTCGGCATCGCCGAGTGCGAGAAGGCCCTGGACGCGGCCTGCCCGGAGGAGGGGAGCGCCGAGGAGGCGCTGCGCCGCCTGGTCCGCGCGGTCGAACCGTGCGCGGGTCTGCTCGCCTTCCTCTACTCCGAACACCAGCTCTTCGAGGGCGAGGAGCAGAACGCCGGCTGGTCCCGCATCGACGAACGGCTCACCGGTCTGTTCCGGCGGGGCCAGGAGAGCGGGGAGTTCCGCATCGACCTGAGCGCGGTGTGGCTCACCGAGGCCCTGTACGGCCTGACGGCCGCGGGCGGCTGGGCCGTCACCGAGGGCCGGGTGGCCCGCAACGACATCTCCCTCATGCTCGTCGAGCTGCTGCTCGGCGGCGCCATACGGAGGGACGCGTCATGACCGAGGCGCGCGTCATGACCTCCCCGCTGACGGCCGAGCAGGCCGACACGCGGCCGGCTCCCGGGCGGTGGATCGCTCTGGGCGTCCTCGTCCTCGCGGTGCTGCTCGTCGCCGTGGACGCCACCGTGCTCGGTCTGGCCACGCCCTACCTCAGCGAGGACCTGCAGCCCACGGGCACCCAGCTGCTGTGGATCGGCGACGCCTACTCCTTCGTGATCGCCGGTCTGCTCGTCTCGATGGGCAGTCTGGGCGACCGCATCGGCCGCAAGCGCCTGCTGCTGATCGGCGCCACCGCTTTCGGTCTGGTGTCGCTGCTGAGCGCCTACGCGACGACCCCCGAGACGATGATCGTCGCCCGGGCGCTGCTCGGCGTCGCCGGCGCCACGCTGATGCCGTCCACCCTCGCGCTGATCCGCAACATCTTCCAGGACCAGCGGGAGCGCAGCCTCGCCATCGGCATCTGGAGCGCCGCGGCCTCGGCGGGCATGGCGGTCGGCCCGATCGTCGGCGGCGTGCTGCTGGAGCACTTCTGGTGGGGGTCGGTCTTCCTGATCAACCTGCCGGTGATGGCGCTGCTGGTCGTCGTCGGCGTCAGGATGCTGCCGGAGTCGCGCGACCCCGCTCCGGGGCCGTGGGATCTGCCGAGCGTCCTGCTGTCGCTGGTCGGCATGGTCGGCGTCGTGTACGGGATCAAGGAGGCCGCCGCGCACGGGTTCACCTGGCCCACCCTGGCGTCGGGGCTGCTGGGCGCCGCCGCCCTGTACGCCTTCGGCCGGCGGCAGCGCGGGCTGCCCGTCCCGCTGGTGGACGTCCGGCTGTTCCGCAGCCGCGGCTTCAGCGGGGCCGTCCTGGCGAACCTGCTGACCATCCTCGGGCTGTCCGGACTGCTGTTCTTCCTCTCCCAGTACCTGCAGCTCGTCCAGGACCGGGGCCCGATGCAGGCGGGCCTCGCCGAGCTGCCCGCCGCCGTCGGCGCGGTGGTGGCCGGTCTGCTCGCCGGCGCCGCGGCGCGCCGCGCGTCGGTGCGCGCGGTCGTCTCCGGCGGCCTGGCCGCCAT
The DNA here is from genome assembly GCF_042792855.1 of Streptomyces sp. NPDC056600. Lineage (NCBI taxonomy): Bacteria > Bacillati > Actinomycetota > Actinomycetes > Kitasatosporales > Streptomycetaceae > Streptomyces > Streptomyces sp. NPDC056600. The sequence continues at coordinate 14,361 of NZ_JBHTVQ010000073.1, read as the reverse complement.
CGGGCTGACCCTGGCCGCCCTCACCACGCTCACCCAGGCCACCGGCTACCCCCTGCTGGGCACCGCGCTGCTGGTCGTCGGGTTCGGCGCCGGACTGTCGTTCACCGTCACCTCCGACGTCATCCTCACCGCCGTGCCCAAGGAGCAGGCCGGTGCGGCCTCCGCGGTGTCGGAGACGGCGTACGAACTCGGCACCGCCCTGGGGGTGGCCCTGCTCGGGTCGGTCGTCACCAACGTCTACCAGGGCTTCACCGGACCGTCCGGAACGCCGGAAGCGGCCCACGCATCACTGGCCGGGGCCGTGGTGGCCGCCGAGCACCTGCCCGCCGGTCCCGCCGAGGCGTTGCTGCACGCGGCACGCGAGTCCTTCGTCGACGGCGTCGCCCTGGCGGCCGGCGTCGGCGCCGGCCTGCTGCTGCTCGCCTCGGGCATGGCCTGGTTCCTGCTGCGCGGGCAGAAGCTGACCGACGAACCCGCCGAGCACTGAGGGCCCCGCCGGACCGGGGCGCCCCGTCAGACGGTGCGGACGACGGTGCCGGCGGCCTCCAGCGCCGCCACCTCGTCGGCGGGCGCGGAGGCGTCGGTGACCAGCGTGTGCAGGAGGGCGGAGGGCACCACGTGGGCGAAGGCGGTGCGGCCGAGCTTGCCGCCGTCCGTCGCGGCGACGACGCGGCGGGCCGAGGCGACGGCCGCCTTCTTCACCGTGGCGTCCTCGAGGTCGTAGGCGGTCAGCCCGTCGGCCGCGCTCAGCCCGCAGCAGCCCACGACGGCGGTGTCGAAACGCAGCGCCGCCAGCGACGCGAGGGTGAGCGGCCCGGTGAGGGCGCCCTCCGCGGCCCGGGGCTGCCCTCCGGGCACGACCAGCGTGGCCGGGCCGGGCGCCTCGGCGAACAGCTGGACGGCCTGAAGCGACAGCGGCATCACCGTCACGGGCCTCTCGCGCAGCAGCCGCGCGACCTCCAGGCAGGTGGTGCCGCTGTCCAGCAGGACGCTCTCGCCGTCCGCGACGAGGGCGGACACCTCGGCGGCGATCCGCCGCTTGGCGTCCAGCGCCTCGTGGGCGCGCAGCGCGAACGGTGGCTCCTCGCCCCGCAGCAGCAGGGTGCGGGCACCGCCCCGGACGCGTTCCAGCACACCCTGGGCGGCCAGCGCGTCGAGGTCGCGGCGGATGGTCATCTCCGAGGCCCCGGTCAGCTCCGCGAGCTCCTGGACCGTGGCGCTCCTGGAGTCCCTGACGGCCTTCGCGATCAGCGCGTGGCGGTCTGCGTAGCTCATGCCCGGCATTGAACACCACCGTAGAACGAACAGGCAATCTGTTCGCCGACATGACTTTCGAACACGCGCCTTGTTCGTTTACGGTGATCGGCATGGAACGTTCGCTGCGAGCCGCCCGCGGGGCGACCTATGTCTACTTCGTCCTGTGCGGCATCCTCATGGGCGCGTGGGTGGTGCACATCCCCGTCGTCGAGGAGCGGGTGGGCATCAGCCACGCCACCCTGGGCGGCCTGCTCGTCCTGCTCGGGCTCGGGGCCTTCCTCGGCATGCAGGTGGCCGGCCCGCTGACCGACCGCCTCGGGGCGCGCGTCGTCGTGCCCGCGAGCGGGGTGCTGTGCGGCGCGTCGCTGATCCTGCCCGGCATCGCCCAGGACCCGTGGACGCTGGCGGGCGCACTGCTGGTCTTCGGCTTCTGCAACGGCTGCCTGGACGTGAGCATGAACGCCCACGCCGTGCACGTCGAGAAGGCGTACGGCCGCCCCGTCATGTCGGGCTTCCACGCCACCTTCTCCGTCGGTGGCGTCGTCGCCGCGCTCGCCGCGGCGAGCGCCACCGCCGTCGGGCTGCGCCCGGTGGCCGGCATGGCCGTGATGGGAGCGGTGGGGATCGTGGTCGCCCTGGTCTCGGCACGTGCCCTGATGCCGGCCCCCGCCGTGTCCGGGAGCCCGGCTGCCGAAGGCGCCGACCCGGCTGCCGAGGGCGCCGCCCTCGCTCCCGGGGACAAGGCGTCGCCCACCGGTGGCGGCACCGGGCGGGTGTGGCTCCTCGCCGTCCTGGCACTGATGGTGATGCTGTGCGAGGGCGCGGCGAACGACTGGAGCGCGCTGCACATGCAGGACGTCCTCGGCGCGTCGACCGGCACCGCCGCCTTCGCGTACGGCACCTTCGCGGCCGCCATGACCGTGGGCCGGCTGCTCACCGACCGCTGCGTCGCCCGGTTCGGGTCCATGGCGATCCTGCGGTACGGCTCGGCGCTGGCCGCCGCGGGCATCACGCTGGTGGCCCTCTGCCCGTGGATGTGGGCCGCGTTCGTGGGCTGGGCGCTGTTCGGGCTGGGCCTCTCCGGCACGGTTCCGCAGCTGTTCAGCGCGGCCGGGCACGCCGACCCGGCGGCCGCCGGGGCCAACGTCTCCCGCGTCGCCGGGCTCGGCTACGTCGGTATGCTCGCCGGCCCCGCCCTCATCGGCTGGCTGACCCGTCTGGTCGCCCTGGACCACGCGTTCATCCTGCTGACCCTGCTGTGCGTGACCACCGCCCTGGGCGCCGGGGTGCTGCGCACCGCCTCGGTCGGCCGCACGCCACGGAGCGAGACGGCGCCCGTCGGCCACTGACCGCTCGTGCGGCACGGCCTGACCCCGTGCCGCACGAGCCCGCGCCGCGCGCCGTTCTCGCGTCTCCACGGCGCGGCCGATGAGTACGCGGCTCCCGGTCGGTCCACCCTGGTGACAGCCCAGGAAAGGACAGCGCCATGTCGGACCTTCTCGTCGACTTCATCACCTCCCTCGACGGCTACGCCTCGGGCGAGGGATGGCCCGGGTTCTGGGGGCTCGAGGGCCCGGAGTACCTCGCGTGGCTCGGTGAGCAGCCCAAGGTCACCTATCTGATGGGAGCCAACACCTATCGCTTGATGTCGGGCTTCGCCGATGGCCAGGTCCCCGACGGCCAGGCCGAGTTCAGGCCCGAGGAGGAGGAGTCCGTCGACGAGCTCACGCGAGCGTCCAAGGTGGTGTTCTCCTCCTCCCTCGAGGAGCCGCTGACCTGGGCCAACTCCACCCTCGTCCGCGACGACGCCGTCGAGGCGGTCCGCGCCATGAAGTCCGGCGGCCCGGGGCTCCTCAGCACCATCGGCAGCCTCAGCCTGTCCCGGTCCCTGCTGCGCGCCGGACTCGTCGACCGCTTCCGCGTCGTGATGTTCCCGGTGATCACCGGGGCCACGGGCGAGGAACGCATCTACGACGGCTATCCGGACGTCGCCCTCGAGATGACCGAGCACCGCACGTTCGACGGCGGCATCCAGCTGGTCGAGTATAGGCCCCGCGTCCTGGAGCACCCGCCGCTCGGGGCCCCTGCCTGACGTCGACGCCCGGGCGGACGCGGCGCCGCCGCGCCGACGCCTCGACGGCCGGCGGCGGGGACCGGTCGGGGGTCAGTCGAGGACGGTCTGGTTCGGGGTCGGGGTGCGGCCGGCGAGGACCTCCTCGAGCCGCGGGGTGCCCTGCCGCACCGCCGAGTCGGTGGTGCTCGTCTTCGCCCCGCTCACGCCGCCCTGGGTGACGGTGATCGCGTTCGTGCCGACCCGCACGACCGCGACGGCCAGGGTGAGGGTCACCGGGTTGCCGTCCTCGTCGCCCTGCACCGTGACGGTCAGGCCCTGCCGGGCGTCGCCCTCCTTCGGGATCGCCGTCTCCACCACCTCGACGGTGCGCTTCCCGCCGTCGTCGCCGGTCAGGGTGAAGCTGTCGCAGCTCTGCGGCAGCGTCTTCAGCCACCGCATCGAGTCGTCGAGCGTCTTCCGGTTGTACGCCGCGACCTGGTACAGCAGGCGCGAGTCGCCCTCCTCGAAACCGGCGAGCGCCGAGGCGCCGGAGGGGCTGCCGAGCAGCGTCTCGTCGAACAGCGCGTCGGTCATGCGTTGGCACTCGGCGACGTCCGACTTGCCCGTCAGGAACTGCGCGGCGTCGACCTTGCCGACCAGGAGACTGTCGCGCCAGGACCGAGCGGTGGAGGTCGTGACCTGCGTCCAGTCGTCCTCGATCTGTGCCGCGGTGATCAGCGCGTGACGCGCGCCGTCCTCGGTGAGGGTGGGGGAGGGCGAGGGGGTGCCGGTCGCCGCCTCGGCGGGACGTTCGCCCCGGCCGGCGCCGGTGCGGGCCTCGGGTCCGCTGCCCGTCTCCGCGCCGGAGCAGGCGGTGGTGGCGAGCAGGGCCCCGGCCGCCATCGCGGCGGCGAGGTAACGCATCGGCCGGACGGCCGGACGGGGAGTGGTCACCGGTGCCTCCTGGGTCCTGAGCTGCGAGCCCCGCGTTCCGCGTCGCGGGGACGGAGCGACGACGGCCCGGCGCGCCTCGGGCGCACCGCACCGGTCCCTCCGTGCCTCCACCGCATCACCCACCGGCCGCCACGACCAGCGCAGCACGTCGGACGGGTGACGGGTCCGACGAGCCGCGCCGTGGGTGTCGGCCGATCGGGTCGGCCCTGCCCGCTCCCGCCGCGGCAGGCGGCCAGGGGGCAGGCGGGAGCGCCGGGTTCAGGGCGTGTCCGGGGGATCCGTGGCCGAGCGGGGGCGGGTGAGGCCGAGGTCGTAGGCGTAGATCACCGCCTGGACGCGGTCGCGGGCGCCGATCTTCGCGAGGACGCGTCCGACGTGGGTCTTCACGGTGGACTCGGAGAGGACGAAGTGGGCGGCGATCTCGCCGTTGGTCCAGCCCTTTCCGATGGCGACCAGGATCTCGCGTTCGCGGTCGGTGAGGGCGGCCAGCCGGGGGTCGAGGGCCGGGTCGTCGTCGGGGCCGGGGATGTGCTGGGCGTACTCGTCGAGCAGGCGGCGGGTGAGGGCCGGAGCGATCACGGCGTCGCCCGCGGCCACCGCGCGGATGCCGGCGAACAGTTCCTCGGGGCGGGCGTCCTTCAGCAGGAAGCCGCTGGCCCCCGCACGCAGGGCCGCGTGCACGTACTCGTCGAGGTCGAAGGTGGTCAGCACCAGGACCCGGGAGCGGCCGCCCCCGGCGACGATGCGGCGGGTGGCCTCGATACCGTCCATGCCGGGCATGCGGATGTCCATCAGGACCACGTCGGGGCGCAGTTCGGCCGCCCGGCGGACGGCGTCGGCGCCGTGGGCCGCCTCCCCGACCACGGTGGTCTCCGGGACGGACTCCAGCAGGACGCGGAAGGCGTAGCGCTGGAGTTGCTGGTCGTCGACGATGAGCACGGTGGTCACCGGACACCGCCCTGCGGGGTGAGGTCGAGGCCGGCCGCCACACGCCAGCCGCCGTCCTCCGTGGGGCCGGCGTCGACGGTTCCGCCGTACAGCGCGGCACGTTCGCGCATGCCCATCAGACCGTGTCCTTCCTCCTCGCGCGGTCCGGCCGGCCCGTCGGGGGCGAGCGGACCGGTGTCCCGGACCTCGATGTCCAGCCGCCGGTCGCCGGCGGTGATCGACAGGCTCACCCTGGTGCGGGTCCCGGCGTGCTTGAGGGTGTTGGTCAGCGCTTCCTGCACGATGCGGTACGCGGTCAGCTGCACACCCGGGTCGAGGGCCCGCATGTCCCCGGTGGTGCGGTAGACGACCTCCGGCCCGGCGGCCCGGACGCCCGCGCACAGCATGTCGACGTCGGCGATGCCGGGCTGCGGGCTGAGCAGCGAACCCGCCGCCGGGTCACCACCCGCCTCGCGCAGCACCCCGAGCACCCGGCGCAGCTCGTCCAGGGCCTGACGGCCGGTGCCGCCGATCAGCCGCAGCGCCTCCTTGCCGCGTTCGGGAGCCGCGTCGGCGGCGTACGCGCCGGCGTCGGCGAGGGTGATGATGACGCTCAGGTTGTGGCCCACGACGTCGTGCATCTCACGGGCCACCCGCGCCCGCTCGGTCGCGGTCGCCAGCCTGCTGCGCTGGTCGCGCTCGATCTCCAGACGCGCCGCGCGCTCCCGCAGCCCGGCCAGCTGGGCCCGGCGGATCCGGATCGCGATGCCCAGCGCGACCGCCGCGGTCGCCGTGCCGAGCAGGAAGAACAGCGTGTCCCAGACGGACATCGTGGCACGCACCCGCCACGCGACCAGCCCCATGGCGAGCGCCGTCACGGCACAGGCCCACGGCAGTCGCCGGAGCCGACCGTGCAGCGCCAGGCTGTACAGCGCGACGAAGAGGGCGACGTCCGCCCGCAGCGCCGCGTCGAGGGACCACTGGACGACGAAGGCGGCGGCGATCACGCCGAAGACGGGCAGCGGCGCGCGCCGCCGCCACCACAGGGGCAGTACCAGCCCGGCCTGCAGGGCCAGCGTCGGCGCCAGGGGCAGATCGGTGAGGTCCAGCCGCACGCCGTGCGGGCCCTCGGGGGTGCCCTCGACCAGCAGGTCCGGCAGGCAGCACACCAGGACGACCACCAGCACGACGGTGGTGTCCAGCGCCCACGGACGGCGCTGGTCGATCTGCCGCAGGCGCTGCCCGGTGGAGGCCAGCCTGGCGACCAACGGGCTCATGGCTCCGGCGTTCTCGATGCTCACGGTGTCACCTGGGGGGTCGACTGCCCGGGGGAGGGATGTCGCGCTGCGGCGCCGCCGCCCACGCTACGGTCAGGCACGGAGGGAGGCCAGTTCGACCACCGTCACGTCGGACGGCGCGTCCACCCGGGTCGGTGGACCCCACGCGCCCGCGCCGCGCGACACGTACAGCTGCGTGTCCCCGTACCTCTCGAGCCCGGCCACCGTGGGGTTCGCCAGCGCCGCCACGTGGTTGAGCGGCCACAGTTGACCGCCGTGGGTGTGACCGGACAGCTGCAGGTCGACGCCGTGGCGCACGGCCTCGTCGACGAAGACCGGCTGGTGCGCCATCAGCACCGACGCGCGGGAGGGGTCGCGGCCGCGCAGCGCGGCCGCGAGGTCGGGGCCGTCGCCGTAGCCCTCGCCGGACACGTCGTTCACCCCGGCGAGGTCGAAGGCGGGGAGCTCGACGCGTTCGTTCGCCAGCAGGTCGAGACCCAGCTCCTGGACCAGGGCGGTCCACTCCTCCACGCCGGAGAAGTACTCGTGGTTGCCCGTGACGAAGAACGACCCGTGGCGCGCCCGCAGCCGGCTGATCGGTTCGACCGCCGACCGGAGGTCCTCCACCGAGCCGTCCGCGAGGTCGCCGACCACGGCGATCAGGTCGGGCTGCGTCGCGTTGACGGTCGCCACGACCCGCTCGGAGAAGGCGCGCCCCAGGACGGGACCCAGGTGGACGTCGCTGACCACCGCGATCCGGAAACCGTGCGCCCCCCGCGGCAACTTCGCCAGCGGCACGGTCACCCGCTTCACACCCGGCCCGCGCAGCACGCCGTACGTGCCCCGGCCGACCGTGCCGACGGCCGCGACGGCTGTCGCGCCGGCCACGACGCGGGCGACGAACACGCGGCGGGTCAGCTCGGTCGGGTCCACCGGTGTGCGGTCCGTGGACGTGGGGTCCGGGGCCGCGGGGTCGGGGGTCGCTCGGTCAGGGGCCGTGCGGTCGAGGGCCGCGGGCGGGGTGTCCGGGGTGCCGGGCATGCCTGCGGCGGGCGGGGCGGCCGCGGCGTCATCGGGCCCGGGGCCCGGGACCGTCAGCGGTGCGGGAGCCGGGGCGGAGGCAGGGCCGTCGGCCGGGACGGTGAGCGGTGCGGGCGCCGTCGCGGCGGCCGGGACCCGTGCCGGGGCCGTCGCGCGGGCGGCACGGCGGCGCAGCCATCGTGCCAGGACCGGCCGGACCGCCTCGCCGGCCAGCGTGCCGAGCAGCAGGTACAGCGCGACGGCGGCCCACAGGTAGCCGGGCCAGGCCAGGACCCGGACCAGCCAGAACGGCATGCCGAGCCGCGCCCCGGCGAACACCGCCACCAGCAGCACCGCCCCCGTGACGAACACCGCGGTGCCCGCCCGCCGTCCCACCGTGCCCGGAGCGGTCGTCGCCCGGACCATGCGCCGCCACACGTACAGGTGCAGGCCGCCCAGCACCGCCAGGACCACCGGTACCGCCAAGACGATCATGTATCCACCGCGCAGCGGCCCTCTCCGACGTGACCCGTTCCCGTTCCGCCCGCCACGCTACGGAGCCACCGCGCGCCCCCGCCTCGTACCACGGTGCGACATCCGGGCCCCCGGCTCAGCCCAGGGAGCGACGGCGGGCTCCTCCCGCGCCCGCTCCCGGACGGTCAGGGGCCGGACGGGTCGCCGCCTGCCGCGGCGGTGGTCACCGGCTCCCGGCGTCGTGCCGGAGCCATCGGTAGGCGACCGGCTGGGCCGCGTTCCAGCTCGCGGCGAGCTCGGCGTCCACCGGCGCGAACCCGGCGCCCTCGTAGCAGCGCAGCGCGCGGTCGTTGTCGGGGTGGACGCGCAGGAAGACGTCCGCGTGGCCCGTCGCCAGGGCGTGCGCGAGCAGGCCCCGTGCGAGGGTGCGGCCCAGGCCCTTACCGCGGTGCCCGGGCGCCACGATGAGGCGGGCGAGCTCGACCTCGTCCTCCTCGGCGTCCAGCCACAACTCCCCGTAGCCGACGGGGACGGCCGGCCCGTCCCCGTCGACGAGGACGTAGGCCCGTACGTCCTGGTCCTCCTGCCAGTCGGTGACCGTCCTCGCGGGCACGGGGAAGTCCCGGCGTCCGCACCACATGACCACCTCCTCTGCGGAGGCCGGCCATCCGGCCACGGTCGCCGCGTGGGCGGGACCGAAGGGAGCGAGTTCCATGGGTGCCGGTCCATCCGTCGGGCGTGGTCTGACAAGCACACTCCAGGGGGTGTGCAGGCCGACAGTACGGTGCACACGCGGACGGATCCACCTGCCGTCGTGCGGCCACGGAGCCGCTGGGTGACGGTCGCTTGCCCTGGACCGAGGTCCAGGGCCGAGGCTTGCGGCATGAGTGAAGCAGATGAGTTGCCCGGCATCGCGGAGGTCTCGGCGCGGATCGGTCTGGTGCCCGACACGCTGCGCTACTTCGAACGCCAGGGCATCGTGCCGTCGCCCCGGCGCGACAGCGCGGGGCGTCGCCGGTACACGCCGGCCGACGTGGAGCTGATCCGCATGCTGGTGCATCTCCGGGAGACGGGGATGCCCCTGGCCGGCATCGCGCTGTTCACCGGCGCCGACGACAAGGTCACCGATCCGGCCACGCTCCGGCTCGAGCTGCTCACGGCTCATCGCCGGCGCGTCCAGGCGCGCCGCGAGGAGCTGGACCGCGCGCTCGAAGTGATCAGCCGGAAGATCGCGGACTACAGCGGGCGTCTCACGGGTTCGCCCGAACTCCTCGTCCGGCCGGACTGCGAGATCGCCTGCGGCGTCCAGGGCGAGGGGCCACTGCTGTTCCCCGTCGGCGCTCCGGTGGGGCGAGCCGGCTTCGCGGCGCCGGCGCGGGAGCTCGCGGGCCGTTTCAGCGTCGTCACCCACGATCCGCGCGGCATCGGTGCCAGTCAGGCCCGTCCTGGGGCGGCCGAGCCCACGCCCGAGGTGCTGGCCGAGGACCTCGCCGCGCTCGTCGACCGGTTCACCGGCGGGCCCGCGCCGTTCGTCGGTACCCGTGGCGGCGCCGTGACGCTGCTGGAGCTGGCCGGACGACACCCACACATGGTCGGCCGGGCCGTGCTGCACGAGCCGCCCCTGGTGTCCCTCCTGGACGACCCGGACCTGGCGGGCCGGGCGGCAGCGGCGTTCGCCGTGGCGGAAGCCGATCCTCAGCGGGCGGTGCAGGAGTTCTTCGATCTCAGCGGCGCGGCCCACCACACGGGTCCGGACGAGACGCCTCCCGCGCACATGGCCCTGCCCGAACTGCCGGCCGAGGAACTCGACAAGAACCGCTACTTCCTGGGGCGGATGGCCGGCCCCACGGTCTTCCACGTGCCCGACATCGAGGCCACCCGTCAGGCCCCGGTGGCCTTGTGCGCCGGTTCGCTGAGCCACCATCAGATGGCGCGCCGGGCGACCCGGGCGCTCGCCGGACTGCTGGGGGTGCCTCTGCACGACATGCCCGGCAACCACAGGGGAGCGAGCGCCGAGCCGGCGGAGTTCGCCCGCGCCCTCCTGCCGCTGCTCGAACCCGGAGCGCCGCCAGAGCCGTCCTGCCGGTGAGCACGCCAGGCGCTGCGACGGAGCGCGGCCGCGCCCTACTCGTCCGAGTCGCTACGGCCCGAGGAGGAGCTCCGGGGCAGGCTGCGCGCCGCCTCGCTGCCGAGGAGCGTCACCCGGGACACGACGCGGACCCACCGCGGGGCGTCGCCGCGGGCGGTCCGGTAGACGCAGGCGCAGCCGCCGAGGACGAGCAGGACGACGAGCGACAGCACGAGGACCGCCATGTGTCTCCCCCTGGGTGGTGCGGTCGGTGGCTTCGTGCCGGGTGACGAGCGGGCCCGACGGCACAGGACAGGACGCGTGGGGTGCTGTGTCGGTTCCCTGCACGGGAGCGGGCGCCGCCACTCGGGTCCCACCCCGTCCGCCGGAGCGGGACGGGACCCGGGTGGCGGGCGCCGGCCGTCAGCGGGAGGTGGTGGGCAGGGACGCCGTCCACCCCGTTCTCCGTCTCCCAGGCCGCCAGCCGCGTGGCGAAGCCGGCCTCCAGGTAGTGGTCGCGCAGCGCCGTGGCCAGGGCGGGGTCCGGGTCCGGGTAGTGGCGCTTCCGTGCAGTACCCGGTCGCCTGGTACGGCGGCATGCTGTACCTCCAGGACGGCGTCGGCAACGCGCTGGCGCTGCGCGCCTCCACGGGCGCCCGGGTGTGGACGGCGCCGCTCTCGGAGTACGGCTGGTCGCCCACCGTCGTCGACTCCACCGGTGTCTGGATCGGCTTCGACGACATCGCCTGGCACCACCTCGACCTGCGGACGGGCGCCGAACTGCACCGCTTCGAGGTGCCGGACATCTGGGGCGCCTACGGCAACCCGGTCGCCCTGGGCGCCGGCGCCCTCTGGGTGCGCGGCAGCAAGGGCTCCGACCCGACGGTCACCGCCTACGACCGGAAGACCGGTGCGGCCGTGCGGGCCCTGCCGGCCGACGCGACCCCCGCCTTCGGGCCCGGCCGCGTCTACGTCGCCCACCAGGGCAAGGTCAGGGCCCTGAGCACCAGTACCTACAAGGCCGCCTGGACGTACACCAGTTCCGTCGGGGCGGCCACGGTGCGGCTGGTCGCCAACGGTCACGTCTACGTGCAGGACGCCGACGGACGCCTCGTCGTGCTGGACGACAGGACCGGCAAGGCGGTGTGGTCCTACCGGCTCCACCCCGCGCCGCACCCCCGGACGCGGATCGTCGCCGAGGACGACTGGCGCGGTTTCGTCCCGCCCGGCATCGCCACGGCCAGGGGCCGGCTGTTCGTGCCCGGCGCCGAGGGGACCCTGATCGGCTTCGGCAAGGGGTAGGAGAACGTCGGCAAGGGGTGGAGGCAGAGCGCCGGTGGCGGGCAGCCGGGCGGCCCACTCCTGCGTGCGGGGGTGCCGGGGCGGTGCCACGATGGTGACGTTCTTCGTTCCCCAGGGCAGCAACGTCGAGTAGGCGGGTGCGTCGTATGGACAGGTCCGAACTGGTCGAGGCGGTCACACGGAAGGCCGCGGGAGGCGGCGACCTGTCCGACGCGCAGGTCGGCCGGGTCGTCGACGCGGTGTTCGGCACCGTGGCCGAACCGGGGGCGATCGCCGAGGCCCTCAAGGACGGCCGGACCGTCACGCTGGTCGGCTTCGGCAGCTTCCACCACGCGGACGGCGAGGCGGGCCTGCGCCCCGGCAAGGCGCTCAACGAGTTCGTCAACGACCAGGTCCGCTGAGCGGCGGCCGCCGATGGCCGCGATGACGCTCCGGGCCACCGGCTCCGCGCCGCCCGGGACGGCCTGGCAGCGGTACGCCTCCCCCTCCCGCTGGCCGTCCTGGTCGCCGCAGATCAGGGCCGTGCGGGTGGACGGCGACCGCATCGCGCCCGGTCTGCGGGGCGAGGTGGTCTCGCTCTTCGGCGTCACCGCGCGGTTCGTGGTGGAGAGCGTCGACGAGGAGCACCGGCGGTGGACCTGGCGGGTCCGGCTCGGGCCCGTGCGCATGCGGCTGCACCACGCGGTGCTCGCCCGCCCCGCCGGTTCGGCCACCACCCTGCGCCTGGAGGGCCCGGCCCTCGCCCTCGCCGCGTACGCCGGCCCCGCCCGGTGGGCACTGGGACGCCTGGTGCGCGCCTGACGGGGCCTGGGGCGCGGGAGGGACGACGCCGGAGCGGCACGTAGCCTTTCCCCATGCCGGCCTCCCGTCCCCGTCTGCACCGCGTCGCCGTGCTCGTGCTCGAGGGCGCCAAGCCGCTCGACGTCGGCATCCCCGCGCAGGTGTTCACGACCCGCGCGAGCATGCCGTACGAGGTACGGGTGTGCGGCGCGACGCCCGGGCTCGTGACCGGCGGCGACGGCCTGTCGTACGCCGTCGCGCACGGCCTCGAGGCGCTGGAGTGGGCCGACATCGTCTTCGTCCCCGGCTACCGGTTCCCCGACCGCGAGGACCCGCCGCCGGCCGTCGTCGAGGCACTGGTCGCCGCCCACGCCCGGGGGGCCCGGCTCGCCGCCATCTCCACCGGCGCCTTCGCCCTCGCCGCCACCGGCCTGCTCGACGGCAGGAGGGCCACCACGCACTGGCACTACACGCGGGCCCTGCAGGCCAGGCACCCGCTGGTCCGGGTCGACGAGAACGTCCTCTTCGTCGACGAGGGCAGCGTGCTCACCTCGGCCGGCGCCGCCTCCGGCATCGACCTGTGCCTGCACATCCTGCGCGGCGACCTCGGGGTGGCCGCGTCCAACCACGCGGCCCGCCGCCTGGTCGCCGCGCCCTACCGCAGCGGCGGACAGGGACAGTACGTGCCGCGCAGCGTCCCCGAGCCGAAGGGCGAACGCTTCGGCTCCACCCGCGAGTGGGCGCTGCACCGGCTGGGCGAGCCGCTGACGCTCGACGTGCTGGCCCGGCAGGCCGAGGTCTCGCCGCGCACCTTCTCCCGGCGCTTCGTCGAGGAGACCGGCTACACCCCGATGCAGTGGGTGATGCGCGCCCGCATCGACCTGGCCCGCGAACTGCTCGAGCGCTCGCAGCGCAGCGTGGAACAGATCGCCGCCGACGTCGGCCTGGGCACCGGGGCGAACCTGCGGCTGCACTTCCAGCGCATCCTCGGCACCACACCGAGCGAGTACCGGCGCACCTTCACCCAGGGGGAGTAGCCGGCCTCGGCCGCCGTCCGGCGGCCGGATCAGGCCGGTGGCACGATCCTTGCGAACTGTGGCGATCTCGCCACTGTCAGCGGCGTGACCTGCGAGGGAGGCTGGAGGCGAAAGGAAGGGACATCACCCATGACTCGCATCGCCATCAACGGATTCGGCCGCATCGGACGCAACGTGCTGCGCGCGCTGCTGGAGCGCGACACCACCCTCGAGATCGTCGCCGTCAACGACCTGACCGAGCCGAAGGCCCTCGCCCGGCTGCTCGCCTTCGACAGCACCTCGGGCCGTCTCGGGCGCCCGGTGACCGTCGACGGGGACGTCCTCGTCGTCGACGGACGCCGGATCAAGGTGCTGGCCGAGCGGGAGCCGGCGCAGCTGCCGTGGGCCGAGCTCGGGGTCGAGATCGTCCTGGAGGCCACCGGCCGGTTCACCTCGGCCAAGGCGGCGCGCGCCCACATCGACGCGGGGGCAAAGCGCGTCCTGGTCAGCGCCCCGGCGGACGGCGCCGACGTCACGCTGGCGTACGGCGTCAACACCGACGCCTACGACCCGGCGCTGCACACCATCGTCTCGAACGCCTCCTGCACCACCAACGCGCTCGCCCCGCTGGCCGCGGTCCTCGACGACCTGGCGGGCATCGAACACGGGTTCATGACGACGGTGCACGCCTACACGCAGGAGCAGAACCTGCAGGACGGCCCGCACCGCGACCCGCGCCGGGCCCGTGCCGCCGGCGTCAACATCGTGCCGACCACCACCGGCGCCGCGAAGGCGATCGGCCTGGTGCTGCCGAACCTCGACGGGAAGCTGTCGGGCGACTCGATCCGCGTGCCGGTGCCGGTGGGCTCGATCGTCGAGCTCAACACGACCGTCTCGCGCGAGGTGTCGCGGGAGGACGTGCTGGCCGCCTACCGTGCGGCGGCGGACGGCCCGCTGGCCGGCGTCCTCGAGTACTCGGAGGACGCGCTGGTGTCCTCCGACATCACGGGCAACCCCGCCTCGTCGATCTTCGACTCGGAGCTCACCCGCGTCGACGGCCGTCACGTCAAGGTCGTCGCCTGGTACGACAACGAGTGGGGCTTCTCCAACCGCGTGATCGACTCGCTGGAGCTGCTCGCCGCCGGCTGACCGGAGCGGACACCGGGCGGGTGCCGGAGCGTGCCCGCCCGACGACCGACGCCGGCCGTGCCGCCGGGGCCTCGAGCCCTCGGC